>JAFXMB010000085.1 GCA_017530735.1 Bacteroidaceae bacterium
ACACTGATATATCAGCCGGTCGTGGTAGCAGGGCTTCATCCAGTCCCAGGCCTTGCCAGCAGTCTGGATGCTGTCGAGTTGCGGGGTGTCGGCATAGTCGAGGGTTTCGTGCAGTACTCGGCCACATATTTCAAAACAGGAAAACCGAACGAAATGTTCGGTACAAATACTCCGTCCATGATATCAAGATGGAGCATATCCGCCTGGCTGCGGTTGATCATCTCAAGATCCTTGCGCAAGTCACCGAAATCGGCCGACAGAAGCGAGGGGGCTACAATTGTGCTCATAGTTCTAAATTAAGAATTGAATCCAACCCGGATTCAGCCACAAAAGTAGTCAATATTATGCCACATTACACATCTCTGCCGCGAATTTGCGGAGAAAATCAAGTGTCTTATGTGCCGGCTGACCGTAAGAACCGCTTCTGACGGCTGCGCGGATAAGGTTTTCAGAAAGATAAGAAGAAGTAGTAGAAGTCTGATCCATAGGCGTCCTTAATTACGTTCACCTATAAAACGCAAACCTCTGAAAAATAGTATGTAATGAGGAAAGATTTTTCAGAAAACTTTCCCGATGGGCCATCAGTTATACTGCAAGCGACAATGCAATGCCGTTATCGACCGACATCTTGCGGATGTTGATGAGGGCATAACGCATACGACCCAGTGCGGTATTGATGGATACGCCGGTGATATCGGCTATCTCCTTGAAACTGAGATCCTGATAGTAGCGCATGAAAACAACCTCACGCTGATTGTCGGGCAGAGCATCGACCAGACGGCGCACGTCACGCAGTGTCTGCTCGTTGATCATTGTGTCCTCTACGTTGGATTCGGCCAGACTGGCATCGTTCAGCAGGTCATACTCCTGAGCATCGTTGCTGACGGTGTTCTCATTCTTATCCTGGCGGAAATAGTCAATGATGAGGTTATGGGCTATACGGGTAAGCCATGCGCCGAATTTGCCGGTGCTGGTGTAACTGCCCTTCTGGAGAGTTACTATAGCTTTTACGAATGTATCCTGGAAGATGTCATCGGCAAGGTCGCGATTGCGTACAACAAAGTTGATGTACGAATACAACTTGTCCTGATAACGTGATAAAAGGGTATCGAACGCCTTTGTGTTTCCGTTAGAATAGAGCGCTACCAACTGGTCGTCGGTGAGCTGAATTAAATTCTGCATTACTTCTTCTTTACTTGGTTTCTAGGAGTAAAGTTCAGTCTATAGGCAGTTCGGTTTTAGTTGATAATTGTGTTATTGTGGGGACAAAGATAATGTGAATATTTCTTAATTCGCAAACAAAATGTCATTTTTAACACTTTCTAGGCGAAAAAACAGCCGTCTGAAAGGTCATTTCCGCAAAGAAATGAGCACACCGGCATACGTTTTTTTCCGGCCACCTGAACCTCATCCAGACGTATTGCGCCATCGGCGGTATAAACCTCAAGGAAGCGTTTCCCGTCACAACGGATGGTACCGGGTTTCTCAGTCATATCGACCGACACGGGAGTGGCTGAATAGATCTTGAAATCCTGCTCACGGCCATCAGCCGAGCGGAGTACGGTCCATGCGGCGGGATACGGGGAAAGGCCGCGGATAAAATCGTTGACCTTAGCGGTAGGCTGGTTACAGTCTATGCGGCAGGTCTCCTTGAAGATCTTGGGTGCAGGGCGCAGTTCACTGACAGGTATGGAATCCTGGGGGATGGGCTTGACGCGGTCTGCGATGATATCATCAAGGGTGCGTACGGTAAGACTGGCCCCCAGTTCCATGAGTTTGTCATGGACGGTGCCGGCATTGTCGGTGGGCAGAATGGGAATACTCTCCTTATATATAATATCACCCGTATCTATTTCATGCTTGAGGAAGAAGGTGGTCACACCAGTCTCCTTGTCACCGTTGATGATGGCCCAGTTGATGGGGGCGGCACCGCGGTACTGAGGCAGCAGCGAACCGTGGAGGTTGAAAGTACCCAGACGGGGCATGTTCCAGACAATTTCGGGAAGCATACGGAATGCCACCACAATCTGCAGGTCAGCCTTAAGGGCCGATAACTGCTCAATGAAGGCGGGATCCTTAAGTTTCTCCGGCTGCAGCACAGGTATACCCTGCTCTACGGCATACTTCTTTACAGGACTGCTCTGAAGCACGCTGCCGTGACGTCCCATGGGTTTATCTGGCATGGTTACGACACCTATTATATTATAACCGTCCTCAACGAGTCGGCGCAGGGTGAACTCCGCAAACTCGGGAGTGCCCATGAATACTATTCTGAGGTCTTTCTTATCCATTACAAAAAATTACTCTTCAGAGAGTTCAAGCAATACGTTACGGTAAGAGTTAAAGATCTTGGACTTGGAAACAAAGCCCACATAACGACCTTCCTCATCCTCGACAGGAAGATTCCAGGCTCCGGTCTCATCAAACTTTTTCATGACCGTCTCCATGGGATCCTTGACCGACAGACGGGCGGGCGGCAGTTCCATGAGTTTCTGTACATTGAACCGATGATACAACTCCTGACGGAACATAATGTTACGGATGCTCTCCATATTGACAACTCCCACCAGGCAGTCATTTTCATCGACCACGGGGAAAAGGTTGCGTTTGGATCGTGCAATAACGTTTACCAGCTGACCCAGGTCCATATCGGGACGGACCTTAAGGAACTCTTTCTCAATGAGGTTGTCCATACTCATGAGCAGCAGTACGGACTGATCCTTATGGTGTGTCATGAGTTCTCCCTTCTGTGCCAGACGCATGGAGTAGATGGAGTGTGACTGGAAAAGTTTGATGGTGAGATATGACATGACCGATACCATCATGAGCGGCAGGAACATGGAGTAGCCGCCGGTAAGTTCGGCTATCAGGAACACACCCGTAAGCGGGGCGAACATGACACCCGACATAAGTCCGGCCATGCCCAACAGGGCAAAGTTCTGGACGGAGATATCGGCCCCGGGTGACAGACGGTTGATAATGGTGCCGTAGATGAACCCGGTCAGACAGCCCAGGAACAGGCTGGGTGCAAATATACCGCCACATCCGCCTCCCGCATTGGTAGCGGTCGATGCAAACACCTTGGTCAATACCACCAGCGTCAGATAGAGCAGTATGTTACCGCCGTAGAACAGAGAGCCTTCCATGACCTTCTCAGGGTTCTCATTAACATTGAGCAGCATGCCGATGGTATCATAACCCTCACCGAACAGTGACGGGAAGAGGAATATGAGTACGCTCAGCACAATGGCTCCTATGATGAACTTGACCCATGGGTTGATGAATCTCTTGAACCAGGTTTCAAACCAGTGCATGGTCTGCGAGAAATAGAGCGACACCAATCCGCAGGCTATTCCCAGCAGCAGGGCATGGGGTATGCGCGACAGATCGAATCCGTGTTCAGATACAAAGTGGAACATGGAATCGGTCCCCGTAAAGACATATGATATGGTAGCGGCGGTTACCGATGATACCAACAGCGGCAGCAGCGAGCCCATGCTCAGGTCAAACATCAGCACCTCAAGCACAAACACCAGGCCTGCGATGGGAGCCTTGAAGATACCCGCAATGGCGCCGGCCGAACCGCAGCCCACCAGCAGCATCAGCGTGCGGTGCTCCATCTTGAACATACGTCCTATGTTGGAGCCGATGGCCGATCCGGTAAGCACGATAGGAGACTCGGCACCGACCGATCCGCCCATACCGATGGTGATGGCACTGGCAATGACCGATGAGTACATGTTGTGAGGCTTGATGCGTCCGTTCTTCTTGGAGAGTGCATAAAGTATCTTGGTGACACCGTGACCTATGTCATCACGGACGATATAACGGATGAACAGTCCGGACAGAAGGATACCTATGACCGGATAAAGCAGAAGGCTGTAGTTCTCATGACTGATAATGAGATGCCCTGATATAAAACCGTGAATGACTGAAATCAGGTACTTGAGCACCAATGCGGCAAACGCGGTGAACACGCCCACCACCAGACTGAGCAGCAGGATGAACTGACGCTCACTGATATGATCCTTGCGCCACAGGTTGAACTTGTTGAGCAGGGACTCAGTCTGTCTCTCCATTTCATCAGTTTTCTCTTTCATTACTCTCTGATTACTTTTACCAATCCGCCCGAACCCAGTTTGATTATGCCCGATGCAACCGAACGGGTCTGTTCTGTCTGGCGGTATTCAACAATATAATCCACTCCGGCACGGATCTCATCAGAAATCTCACTGAAGTTGGCCGGCGAAGGCTGGCCGCTGATATTGGCCGATGTGGACACCACTGCCCCACCCATACGGCGGCACAGTTCCTGTGAGAACTCCTCTCTGGTAACGCGGATACCCGCACTTCCATCCTCTGCAATCAGTTCCGGAGCCATATGACGTACGTTGTCATAAATGATGGTAAGAGGTTTCTCAGCCAGATCCATCAGGTCATACGCCACGTCGGGGATGTCAGGGACATAATAGCCAAGCTTGGCATCGGAGTCAATGAGCGACAGCATGGATTTGCTGTCAGAGCGGCGTTTGAGTTCAAAGATACGGCGTACGGCAGCCGAATTGGAGGCATCACACCCAATTCCCCAGATGGTATCCGTTGGATAAAGGATTATTCCGCCTTCACGCATCACCTGCACGGCACGCTTGACATCTTCAATATACTCTTTCATCAGAACTCACTTGTAAAGTGGAACTTAATATGCTTAAAGTCTATCTGGGCCATCTGCAGCACATAGCCGCTGTCGGCCAGGAACACGTCACGGCCCTCCATATCGGTGGCCATGAACTGATACTTGCGTTTCTTGAATGCCTCCAGTTCAGCCTCATCGTCGCTCTCAATCCAGCAGGCCTTGTACAGACTTGCGGGCTCCCAACGGCACAGGGCGTTGTACTCATGCTCCAGACGGTACTGAATGACCTCAAACTGAAGCTGACCTACGGTGCCGATGAGTTTACGGCCGTTGAACTGGTTGATGAACATCTGAGCCACGCCCTCACCCATCAACTGGTCAATACCCTTGGCCAACTGCTTGGCACGCATGGGATCAGCGTTCTCAATATACTTGAACATCTCAGGCGAGAAACTGGGCAGACCCTTGAAGTGAAGTTTCTCACCCTGAGTCAGGGTATCGCCGATCTTGAAGTTTCCGGTATCGGGAAGGCCGATGATATCGCCCGGCCAGGCCTCCTCGATGGTGCTCTTGCGCTGAGCCATGAACTGGGTTGGCGATGAGAATCGGAATGTCTTGTCCAACCTTACATGATAGTAGGGCTCGTTACGCTGGAACTTACCCGAGCAGACCTTACAGAACGCAACTGATGAGCGGTGGTTGGGATCGATGTTGGCGGTTATCTTAAAGATGAATCCGGTGAACTTGCTGTCCTCGGGCTCCACCATACGCTCCAGGGCCTGTGTGGGACGCGGGCTGGGTGCAATCTGAACAAAGCAGTTAAGCAGTTCCTGCACACCGAAATTGTTGAGGGCCGAACCAAAGAATACAGGTGCCAACTCACCGCTCAGATACTGGCTGCGGTCAAAAGGCTCGTATACGCCGTCTATAAGTTCCAGGTCGGAGCGCAATTTGGCAGCCTCACGCTCACCTACGTGAGCCTCAAGGTCAGCGCTGTTGATATCGACATTGACCTTCTCTGTCACCTTCTGCTTATCGGGGGTAAAGAGGTCTAGTTTCTGTTCGTAAATGTTGTACACACCCTTGAAACGGGCACCCTTCTCAATAGGCCAGCTCAGGGGGCGTACATGTATCTGGAGTTCCTCCTCAAGTTCATCAAGCAAATCAAACGGGTCATTACCCTCACGGTCCAACTTGTTTACGAACACAATCACCGGAGTCTTGCGCATACGGCACACCTCCATGAGGCGGCGGGTCTGCAGCTCAACACCCTTGGCACTGTCAATCACGATGATGACGCTGTCTACGGCGGTGAGCGTACGGAACGTATCCTCGGCAAAGTCCTGGTGACCCGGGGTGTCCAGAATGTTTATCTTGTAACCTTCATAATCAAACTCCATTACCGATGTGGTGACCGAGATACCACGCTGTTTCTCTATATCCATCCAGTCCGATGTAGCTGTCTTGCGAATCTTATTGGACTTGACGGCTCCGGCAACCTGTATCTGGCCGCCGAACAGCAGGAATTTCTCGGTAAGTGTGGTCTTACCGGCATCAGGGTGCGATACTATCGCAAATGTTCTTCGTCTGTTAATCTCTTCAATCATAATATTACTCTAAATCCAAAGTGCCCTCCTTATCCTCACGGTAGAGCACTGCCAGCTTTCCTATGAAAGCCGATACGGCCTTGACGGCCTGTGCGGTTGACGCGCTGACCTCCTTACCCTGTACACGGAGCAGCCATACCCCGTAGAGCATATTGAAACAGTCACGCAACTCTTCATTTTCAGTACTGTGGTTCTTAGCCCGGAACTCGACGATGAACGGCAGCGCCTTGTAGTACAGGTCCTTGTACTCAGGCTGTTTGTGTGAGTTAAGCAGACGCTGATGCAGGTCCTCCAAAAGAATGAGTACGTTCTCATTGATCTGAAGATGACCTTGGGTGGTCTTACCCTCGGAACGCATCATTTCAATCAGGTCATCATACCACTGCTTCCATTCACGGCACTCTTCATCGCTGCGTCCGCTGGCCTTTATGACAGCGTCATACAGACGGTCACTATCCAGCCCGGCAGCACGTATCATATCCTCTACCTGCCACATGTAGAGCAGGTATTCGGCTATATTCTTTTCTCTGAGTTCTTTCTGAACAAACATCTTACAGTTTCAAAAGTATTGAAGTGCACCACGCCACCGCGGCCACTATAAGTATGGATCCCAGTACCCTGTTGATTATCCAAAGTCCGCGCAGATCAAAACGGTTGCGCAGTTTGTTTATCAGGGTTGACAGGGTGAACCACCAGCAAACATCGCCCAAAAGGACGAACAGGTATGTCTGCATCTTCAGCGCCGTATCAAAATCATCGACCGGAAGTGAGAAGAAGGCAAACAGTCCCATGTAGAAAAAGACCACCAGAGGATTCACTATCGCTACCGCGAAGCCTGTGACCATTATCTGCCACAGCGAATCCTTGCGGACCTTAACCTCCTTTGATGCCGCAAGGGGGTTGTTCCTTACTGTCGTGATGCCGAATATAAGCAGCAGAGCGCAGCCCAGCAACTTGACCGCCAGGGATATCGTAGGGTCCTCAAGATAACCGAGAACCAACGACAGGCACATCATGGTGATCATGATGTATACAGCATCGCTTATTGACACTCCAAGGCCGGTAAGAAATCCTTTCCACCGGCCCTTGTTAAGTGTTCTCTGTATGACAAGCACCCCCGACGGTCCTGTCGGGGCTGCTGCCAGAAATCCTATTGCCATGCCTTTGAGGACTATCTCAAAGACGGATATGTCAATCATCAAGTTTATCGCGTTTCTTTCCGAATGCAAAGTTAAGACCTAAACTGAAATTAAGACCAAAATCATGCAACGGAATGAACTGCGGATTGAAATCAGCCTTAAGACGATCAACGGCAACAAAGAAGTTTATGCCTCCGGGATGCAGATTGACAAGTAATCCCATTGATGATCCCATACTTGAGACAGAAGCGTTACCGCTCAAGTCAAACCACCCGCAAGGTGACAGGGTGATAGATGTACGGGACTCGGTGTAAGGCCACAGGCCTGCACGGTATGTGAGCAGTTCACCGAATGAAATCCACTGGGCAAAAGGCAGTGCATACTCTGCACCCAGCCTGAGGGTAGTGTTGAGTGTAACCTTCTCCTTCTGGTTGGCTGCACCGGACTGGTGCATCTTGACCATATCGTTGAAATCGTCAGAAATCTGATCCATTGTCTCATCCTCATTGTCTCCGCTGACATCGTAGTTATTGAATCCCTCGAACTCAACATACTCGTTGTTGTTGGTGGCAAAGGTATTCATGTTGGCCCAGCCTATGAAACCAAGGTCTGTGATGGCGGCCGATACCTTCAGTCCGTCAACGATGTCCTTGAAATCATACTCGGCACCAAGGTCAACGGCAAAGCCGTGACTCTGTGGAACCTTGAAACTGAATCCGTCAATGCCGTCAAAGGTATTATCCTCAGGATCAAGCTTGTACTCTGCGCCGGGAACGGATGCCTTGATGGTACCGTTGGACTTTACAAGCCACTCATCATCGTGCAGCTTGGCATCGATCTCATTTACGGTGACATCGGCATAAGCGATACCCTCCAGGAACTTGAGGCCCAGACCTACGGTGAGGCGGTCACCTATCTTGTGTGAATGGGTAAGTGAAGCCTCAAGGTAAGAGATGGTATTGATGTTGATGTTCTCAATCAGATAATCACCTTCAGCAAGACTGGCCTTCATGAAACCGAACAGTTCCTTGGGAAGATTAATCTGCTCGTTGTTCCTGAGTTTGAGGTTGAATGTGGTGAAACCGTTCTTGCCGCCCACACCCAGAGCCAGAATATCCATGTTGAGACCGACGTTGAACTGGGCTGCCTTGGGCATACCGTCCAGGAATGTCTGGGCGTCAATGTCAGGGCTCATGAACGTGGTCAGCATGCCGGGTTTGGACGTTGACTCAAAGAGGAAGTTTGAAAGACCTACCGAACTGGAGGCATCGACCTGAATGTTACTCAAACCCGGGATAGCCAGGAATACGGGTCGGTCAGGAGCGAATGCCGGGTTCAACTGGTAACGCTGGCTGAATCCCTCAAGGAAATAAGAGGAACTTGCACTCTGTGCAGATGCTGCTATAGTCATCAGCAGCATTGATGCTGCCAAGAATGATTTTTTGATGATATTCTTTTTCATAACGTTATCTGTTTAGAGTGTTAATGCTTGTCTTTGTCATCCTTTGCCATATCGGTCAGGTCTACCTTCAAGCCCTGCGGGAACTTGATACGAAGTCGGTTTATGTGCAGCCACTGGCCCTTGTGAATGCTTGAGCCTTCCTCACCTGACTCACATGAAGCGGTGAAGATGATGGACTCAAGTTTCTGCAGTCCGCTTCTGCTCGCCTCAACGTCAAGAACCATAGGAGCCTTGGTTACGGTATCATTACCGGCCTTGATCTCAAATGAAGAGAAGCGTACGTCATTCAGTTCATTCCAGTTCTTGTCATATGCTTTTGCAGTCAGTGTGACGCCCAGAGGAATTGTGCTGCTTATCTCACCGAGCAACTGGAGTTGGGCAGTCTCTATCTTATCGGCCACATCCTCAAGGCTCTTGCTGAGATCCTTGATGGTATCGGCATACTCTATGTAGAGGCTGTCAAATGCCAGAGGTATGGAAACCTTGTACTCACCTTCTACTGCAAGAGGACGGGTCAGGTCAATGAAGTGGTCAACTGACTGGTTGGCTCCTGCCTTAAGGTTGAACAGTATCTTGTCAGGAATGGTGGACATGAGTTCCGGAAGACGGCTCATGCGTACAAATATGGTGTCATCAGACTGGGTGACGGGCCTTTCGTTCTTGTAGATCACCAGAGTGGTGGTACGGCTGACGGCGTTTGTGTCACATGCAGGCAGATGAATTGTTCCCATATCCGGCTTTATATCCTTGCCTATGTAACCTCCGTCAGCATTCAGTGATGTAAGATTGAGGTCGATATCGATAGGCAGGGTGATGGTGCTGGTAAGGCTGATGGTCAGTTGGGGATTGCTCAGTGAGAGGTTGTTCTTGTCACTCTTGAAGAAATCACCTGCATCGCCCAGAGAGAGGTCTATCGACTCGTCAACTGGATCGATCTTGGGATTAACCTTGCCGTATACTGACTTGACCTGAATAGGCTCAAAGTTTACGGTAGGTGTTACTTTGATTACATCCAGTTCACTGTTGTTGATCTTCTGGTTGTTAACCGTAACCGCACCCTCAATGCGAACCTTGTTACCCGGGAGGATCAGACGGCCGTCAACGGTCTCAAGAGGTTCGGCAAAGCTCATGCCGGTGATCTGGAGTCCGCTTACGGAGAAGCCTTCTGATGAGTGGAGTTCATCAGTCAGCGCTCCGTTGATGACCAGCTTGGAGCCGGTAACCTTGATGCGGCTGTCACCGCCAACGTATGCAATCTTGATGAATTCGGGGAACTCAACTGTAAATCTTGAGAAGCTCAGTTCCTCAACAGTCTGCGGAACACCCTCAAACAGCAGGTTGATTGAAGCCTCTGCCGGGTTGACCAGGTCGATGCGCTGAATCATTACTAGTGCGGGATCAACCATCTGGTCTATGTCGATAACCGTTGAATCCTTGAAATCAGTCCTGAGTTCACCGGTTTCAACCTCGGCGTTCTGGACTGAGAACGTACCCCAGAAACTTACGGTGAGTTCCTTGTCGGTGAAGGCATCGAGAGATGAAAGGGTTACGTCATTATTCTCAGCAACTACTACAACACCTGAATAGGTGATGTCTGAAGATATCTCTATTGACTTGTCCTCACCCTCAACGTTCTCGTTGACGTAGAGTGACTGGACCTTAAGGCTTACGGTGTGACCGAATACCTTGGTGGCGTCAAGTGTAAGGCGGGTGCCTGACCATGAGCCCACATCGGTACCGTTCTCATCCTTTACCCAATCAGTATCAAATGTGAAGTCTGAGGGGAATCTGATCTGGATCTTGCTTGAACCGTTACCCTTGAACTCAAACGGGTCGATGCCCAGGTCTGAGATGGAGAGGTAAAGTTTGCTCTTATCCGGATCAAAGTCAATGGTGTTAACCTTGGATATACCGTCCAGGCCCTGGATCTTACAGCTTGAAGAGATCTCCTTCTCCTCAACCTCGATCTCGCGGCTGCGTGTCTCGGCCTCGATCTCGGACATCTGCAGCTGTGCGTTCAGTCCTACACCCACCTTGAAGTTACGGGTGCCGGTATGACCTGCATTACCGGATACGCCAAGAAGCAGCTGATACTTGACCTGCTCGTTGTAATCAATCTCATAGGTGTACTCTGAGAAATCGGCATTCTTGATGAAGAAGGTTACAGGAAGCATTCCGTCAGCGCCCACATTTGAGATGGTCTCAGTGGTCATGGCGATTGAGAATACGTTGCCTGATGCTGTAACGCAACTTGAAGGAATGAATGCATCCAGACCCGGATCCTTGGCAACGGTAAAGTTGCTTGGGAATGTGATTGTCAGGTTGGTAACACTGATTGAAACATCTGACAGGAGGTCATAGATACCCTTCAGGTTAACGTCAAGTGACAGTTTCTGGCCGTCCTTGGAGCCCTGCTCGGGGCCGAACCAGATCTTGTTGAGTTTCTTGACGTCATCGGGGAAGGTATAAGTGAACTTGCAGTTAACCTTCTGCTCAGCGATCTCAATAGGCACGTTAACCGGAACGGTGTTACCTGTGCCGAATACCGGGAACTCCGGTGTCTCAAAACTGCTGCCCAGTGAGGGGAGTTTGGAGTTGATGGCCGATACGTCAATCTTGTCAATCTTGATTGTGTTGGAATTCTCCCTTACGGGTATGTTCACGTCGTTGACCTGAGGCTTCTCAAAGCTGGTCTCGAGCGGATCAATTGAAGGGGGAACGATATCAATCGTAACGGGCTGGATCTTGTCCAGGTCAACTTTCACGGAATCTTTCATGGAGAAACCGAAAAGGCCGCCGTCAAGGGTGTCCAGCATAGAGTTGTCACCGTCTAACTTGATCAGGGAATCAAGATAAATAGTATCCAGGCTGCCAAGAGGTATTGAAAGACCTCCCGGGCCTATCTGCATGTCCAGACTGATTTCCTTGTTAAGGTCAAGGTCATCAGTAAAGGTAAGACAGGAACCAAGGCAAAATGCTGCAATGATGCCGCATAGAACCAATGATCTTTTGCTTTTCTTCATAAACTTATATTGGTTTTGTGGTTTTGCTGATTTAAAAAAGACTACCAGTTCCGGCAAAGATACTAAAATACAAGTACACACGCGCGTGCATACGGACAAATTTTTAAAATATGTGAAAAAATTATTCTTCCTTACCGGTTTTGGAATCACGGCGGACGGTAACGCGGATGCCTGAGAGACGACGCTCCTTCTTCTCCATCACCTTGAGTATCAGATCCTTGCAGACAAGTTCCTCATCTTTTTTGGGGAAATCGCCCTTGAGTTCCAGAAGGAAGCCTGCCAGGGTATCGGCCTCACCCACATACTGGGCATAATCATCCTCGTCAAGTCCTACTGTCCTGAAGAAGTCCGACAGAAGGGTCTTGCCCTCAAAAATGTATGTGTCGGGACCTGTCTTGCGGTAACTTACGGAGTCATCGTCAAACTCATCGTTGATTTCGCCAAGGATCTCCTCAATGACATCCTCAAGGGTTACAAGGCCCGATGTCCCTCCGAACTCATCGACTACGATGGCCATGTGGATGCGGCCTGTCTGGAAGTCATGGAGCAGGTCATCGATCTTACGGGTTTCAGGCACAAAGAAGGCGGGACGTATGAGCGACTGCCAACGGAAACCGTCACCTTTCTCAAGGTATGGCAGAAGATCCTTAATGTAAAGAATTCCCTTAATATTATCGGATGTGCCAGAATAGACGGGAACACGTGAATAGAAGTTCTCGCGGATGCAGCGGATAACATCGCCGTAACCGGCTTTGATATCCAGCATTATCATGTCGATTCTGGACGTCATGATATCCACGACGGTCTCATCACCAAAGCGTATGACGCCCTCCAGAAGCTGGTGCTCATCCTGTATATCCTCTGAGTCGGTGAGTTCCAGGGCATGCTCCAGCTGATCGACTGAAATGTTGATATTTTTCTTAGATTGGATGCGGTCCGAGAGAACCTTGGAACGCATCAGTATGGATGACACCGGACGCAGCACGACGGTAAGTACGGAGAGCAGTCCGGTGGCCCTCAGGCTGAACGAGAGGGAGTTGTGCGCGGAATAGAGTTTAGGTATGATCTCTCCAAAGAGGAGCAGTATGAATGTCAGTATAACCGTGAGTACCAGAAACTCCATCCACTCTGCGCCGAACACCAGCATCTGCGAGAAGGCCAGGTCCAGAAGCAGGATTATCGCCACGTTCACCAGGTTGTTGGCCGTAAGTATGGTAGCCAGAAGACGCTCCGAGTCTGAGAGCAGTGCAGATGCCCTGCGGCAACGGGGGGATTCGTCCTCGGAAATACGCTTCAGTTCATCGGGCGAAAGTGAAAAGAAAGATGTCTCGGATGCCGATACAAATCCGGACAATATCAAAAGAAGCAGGGCCGTCACCATTGCAATGACGGACCCCGCTGTCGGAATATTGAAACCTATCGTTTCTATAAGGCTTGCGATTTAAGTTAGAAAGGCATTCCGTTGTCTCCGGGTTCCGGTGCTGCGGGTGCCTGGGGCTGCTGTGTGCCATCCGCCTTCTGCTGAGGACGGGTAAGCATTTCCATGGAATCAACAAAAATCTCTGTGACGTAACGCTTCACGCCGTTCTGGTCATCGTAACTGCGGTTACGGATGTTGCCCTCGACATAGAGCTTGTCACCCTTATGAACGTATTTTTCAACGGTCTCGGCCAAACCTCTCCAGAATACGAGGTTATGCCATTCTGTACGGTCAGGCACCTGTGTGCCGTTCTGAGCTGTGTAACCACGTTCTGTCGTGGCCAGGGTAAGGTTAGCTACACAAACATGGTTGTCCAGATATCTCACATCCGGATCCTTACCCACATTTCCAATCAAAATTACTTTGTTAACTGACATAATAATTAGGTATTAATATTTCAATGCAAATATACAAAAGATTTTTTTAGAACAAATTAGGATTAAATGTTTTCTGTATCACCAAAAAGAACTACATTTGCAACTCGAAAACAAAAAAGCGACATTTTAGACTTAAATAATTGAAAATATGACAAAAGCAGAAGTTGTTAGCGAGATCGCAAAGAAGACCGGTATTGACAAGGCCGACGTTCTTGCATGCGTAGAGGGTTTCATGGAGGTAGTAAAGGATTCACTCGAGAACGATGAGAACGTATATCTGAGAGGTTTCGGAAGCTTCATCACCAAGAAGAGAGCCGCCAAGGCTGCACGCGACATCCTCAAGAACACCACAATCACTGTTCCTGAGCACAAGATTCCCGCTTTCAAGCCGGCCAAGACTTTCGCCCTTGCTGTTAGAAAGTAATAGTTAACTTCAAATAATAATCACAGTTATGCCTAGCGGAAAGAAGAAAAAAAGACATAAGATGTCTACGCACAAGCGTAAAAAAAGACTGAGAAAGAACAGACATAAGAGCAAATAAAGCCCGTCTGTAAAGAAACTCAAAGAACAAACTTGCCGCAATATGTTTTCGCCAGGTTTGTTCTTTGCTTTATAACGACGTAATACAAACAAAATACGATGACAAGCGAACTGACAGTAAACGTCCAGCCCGACAGTATACAGATAGCCATTACCGAAGATCACAACCTTGTTGAGTATCAGAAGGATGCCCAGGAGGTTACCTTTGCGGTAGGCAATCTCTATCTGGGACGTGTCAAGAAGCTCATGCCCGGACTCAACGCCTGCTTTGTGGACGTAGGTTCCGAGAAGGAGGCTTTCCTGCACTATCAGGACCTGGGCCCTCAGTTCATGTCATTGAAGAAGTACATCAAACAGGTAAGGGCCAACCGCAAGAAACTTGCACCCTTTGCAAAGGCCCAGTTCGTACCGTTTGATGAAAAGCAGGGCAACATAAGCACCGCTCTTGAACAGGGTGACGAGATAATCGTTCAGGTTACCAAGGAACCCATCTCTACAAAGGGCCCCCGTCTGACGGGAGAGATATCCTTTGCAGGACGTTTCCTTGTGCTTATTCCCTTCTCTGACAAGGTTTCGGTTTCATCCAAGATCAAGTCAAACGAGGAGCGTGCCCGACTCAAGCAACTCATTCACAGCATCAAGCCCAAGAACTGCGGCGTAATAGTACGCACGGTTGCCGAGGGCAAGCGCGTGGCTGAACTGGATAACGAGCTTTCAATCCTTTACCAGCGTTGGGAGGACTGTCTGACCAGAGCCATGAAGGTTGAGAAGGCCCCCGAACTGATATTTGAGGAGACCAGCCGCACCATAGCCATCCTGCGCGACATGCTGAACTCGTCATACGAGTCAATCCACGTAAATGACGAGAAGACCTATCAGGAGATACGCGACTACGTATCACTTATAGACCCTGAAAAGACAAAGATTGTCAAGCTCTACAAAGGTGAACTGCCCATATTTGACAACTTTGCCATCACCAAGCAGATCAAGTCATCATTCGGCCGCATTGTATCATACAAGAGCGGAGCATACCTTATCATAGAGCACACCGAAGCCCTTCATGTAGTGGACGTGAACAGCGGGCACCGCGTAAAGGCAGGTACCCAGGAGGAGAACGCCCTTGAGGTTAACCTGGGCGCGGCCGATGAACTGGCACGTCAGTTGCGTCTGCGCGACATGGGCGGTATCATAGTGGTTGATTTCATAGACATGGCACTGGCCGAAGACCGTCAGAAACTCTACGAGCGCATGTGCCAGAACATGGAACGTGACCGCGCCAAGCACAACATCCTGCCTCTGAGCAAATTCGGTCTGATGCAGATAACCCGTCAGAGGGTACGTCCGGTGATGGATGTCCCGGTTGACGAGACCTGCCCCACATGCTTCGGCACAGGCACCATCAGACCTTCAATCCTGTTCACAGACCAGCTGGAGAACAAGGTAAGCTGTCTCAAGAACCAGATGAAGATGAGCAACTTCACCCTTTTTGTACACCCGTACGTATACGCGTACCTGACAAGGGGCCTGTTCTCAATCAAGCTCAAGTGGCAGTTGCGTTACGGATTCGGAATCAACCTGCTCCCCGACCAGAACCTTCCGTTCCTCTCATACAGGTTCATAGACCTGAAGGGCAACGAGATAGACATGAAAGAGGAGCACGAAATATTGTAAATCCCACATGCCGGCCCTGCAGCCGGCAATCATTTTTTTTGTATTTTTAGGCACTGACGCATTAACACTTTCGGGGTTGTTGCGTCTCTATATCGGAAACGGTCAAGAAAGCAGATGACACCAGAAGTCCTGACAGAAACATACAAGTCACTGAGCGACGGGCTCTACAGAGTGGCGTACTATATTCTGGAGTCCAGGACCGATGCCGAAGATGCCGTACAGGATCTGTTCATCAAGTTATGGAACAGCCGTGACCAGCTGGACACCGTACTGAACCTTAAAGCATACTGTACGACACTGATGAAAAACCTCTGCATAGACCGCCTGCGCAAAGAGCAGCGCGTGCAGAGCATGGAGCCCGGACCGGACATAGCAGAGTCAAGACAGTTTGCCGATGACTATGACGCCCGGGAGAAACTTGAAAGGGTTCTGGCCGCAATAGAACGGCTGCCTGCCCGCCAACGTGACGTGATGAAGATGTATGTGCTGGAGGAGATGTCATATGAAGAGATAGAAGAGAAAACAGGAATGTCAAACCTGACTTTGAGGGTACTTTTAAGCAATGCCCGCAAGTCATTAAGGAGCCAGATATGAAACGATTGGAAGATATTGAAAAGCTGAGTATGCTTGATCTTGACCGGATAGCATCCGACGAGAGCATCGAGGTACCCTCATCGCTCAAGCACGACATAGCCGTAACGGCCCGTGCCCTTGAGATGTCATCCAAAGAAGAGGATGTGGTCAGTGAAACACACACACCTAACCGCAGATACAGAAAGATCCTGAGGTTAATATCCTATCCCGCAGCAGCTGTGGCAATAGTCACAATTGGTATGCGACTCTCATTCCAGGATTCCATTCCTACTCCCAAGGACACCTTTGATGATCCCAGAATGGCTTACATCCAGATGGAGCAGGTATTAGGATTCATATCAGAGAAAATGACCACCGGTATGGAAATTGCAGATGCAGCCGAGCCGGTTATTGATAAAACGATAAAAGCACTAAAATGAAAAGAATAGCAGCATTTGTGGCAGCAATGTTTCTGCTCACTGCCGGAGCCTGGGCACAGGACGGCAAGGGAATCTACAACAAGTATTCCGACAATGAAGAGGTAAGTGCAGTCTACATTTCCTCATCAATGTTCAAACTTATGGGCAAGGTACCCAACATGGAACTGGGTGAAGGCAGTTCCATGGATCTGGGAGCCATAATCAAGAATCTCAACTCCATGTATCTCCTGGATTGCGAGGACCCTGAACTATGCTCCGAGATCAAGTCCGATGTAAACAAGTTCATCAAAAAGTATGACTTTGAGATGCTGATGGAAATAAAGGACAAGGGTGAAGTGGTCAGGATCTACACCACCGGTAACGAAAAGACCGTAACCCAGTTTATCCTGACCGCAGCAGAATATGACGCCTTCACATTCATCTGCCTGGACGGCACAATGAGCCGTGCAGACCTTGAGAAGGCCATAGCGAAAGCCACACAACAAATGGAATAATCAGCGAAGAAGGAGGGTCATACCAACCGACAGGGGGTTCTCGTCAGAGAGATGATTACGGTTTGCAAGAGGCTTCATCTTAACCCCGAACTGCTGGGAGATTGACCAAAGGCTGTCACCCTTCTTTACCACATAAGTCCTGTGCTCACGATCGGCACGGGACTTTTTTCTTTCCAGATAGATAAGTGTCCCGGCCGGCGGCACAAACTTGCGTTCAGCCTCGTTGAAACGGCGCAGCAGACTGAGTTGCATGCCGTATTCACGTGCAATGTCCTTAAGAGTCTCACCCTCACGCAGACGTACGCAGCGCTGTCCGTTCACCAGCATGGGCTGATGCGGCAACTGGCCCGGTTTGAGACGGGCTGCACCATTCCTGTCATAACGGTCCAGGCCGTAACGTTCTATGAGTTCTATGAGTTTGTCGGCGTATGTGGGGCTGGTGGCGTAACCGGCAGCCTTGAGGCCCCTGGCCCATCCCTTGTAATCTGTGGTACCCAGTTTGAAAAGGGACTGGTAACGGGCTCCGTTTACCAGGAACAGGGAGTGGTCGCGGAAGGAGTCATCGGCATCCGGGTAACAGCGGAAACACTCCTGACGCTCGTCATCGTCATGATACATCTTGCGGCCTTTCCAGTCACTGTGGCATTTGATTCCGAAATGGTTATTGCATTTGGTTGCAAGAGTGCTGCGTCCCGCATCGGACTCCAGAAGACCTTGGGCCAGGGTGATACTGGCAGGTATCCCGTATTTCTTCATCTGTTCAACAGCCATGACGTTGTACTTGGCTATGTAGGCCGAAAACGCGTCCTTGGACTGGGTTGATGTGACGGGGGCCGATGCCGTCGGTCTGATGACGGAGCAGGAAGCCAGCAGCAGAGGCATGGCAAGCGTTGCTAATCGGAGTATTTTCATTACTGAGCGGATGGTTATGCGAAGTTAATGAAATATGCCGAAAAATGAGTAATTTAGCGGTCGGATATTTGACCCTAAAGCATATGAAGAAGCAGAGCCGGACCATAGAGTGGAGTGTATTGAATCAGGATGAACTGAGCAGTAACGACCTGATGCTGGTAAACGCAGCCAAGGAGGCCACCGCAGGCAGTTGGTCACCCTACTCCGGATTCAAGGTAGGCGCAGCATTGCTGCTGGATGACGGTACCGTAGTAACCGGCAGCAACCAGGAGAACGCAGCCTATCCGTCAGGCCTCTGCGCCGAGAGGACCGCTCTCTTTGCAGCAGGTCACGCCCACCCCGGCAAGGCTGTCACGGCACTGGCCATAGCAGCCCGTAACGACAAAGGTTTCACGGCACAGCCCATCACCCCCTGCGGTGCATGCCGTCAAGTGCTGGCCGAGACCGAGCAACGCGGAAGGCGTCCTATCCGATATATACTTTACGGAACGGAAGGTACCATGCTGATTGAAGGCGGAACCGACACTATCCTGCCTTTCTGTTTCGGTGCCGACTCCATGAAGTGAGTTTAAAAATTTTTAATGTGTCACTGTGTCACCGCCGACTGCTGTGGCACAATGTTTGTTGTTTATAGGATGTTATCAGAAAAAACATGCAGATGAGTAAGAAAAACAAACATAAAATGTCAGAAAATTTCCAATCCGAGAACGACCAGGAAAAGGAAGTTCTGAACAGCGCGGAGCAAAACAGTGAAACCGCGCAGCCAGATAAGGAAGAGAATAACCAGGAAGCTCAGGAAGAGACCGCAGAAACAAAACTCGTCAAGAGTGAAGCCGAGGTGGCCGACCTCAAGGACCGTCTGCTCCGTCAGATGGCCGAGTTTGACAATTACCGTAAGCGCACCATGAAGGAGAAAGCCGAAATCATACTTAACGGCAGCGCCGGCGTGGTAACCGATATCCTTCCTGTGATTGATGATTTGGAGAGGGCCATAGCCAACTCCGCCAAGTCTGAAGACTACAATGCCCTGAAGGAGGGTGTGGAACTTATCTACAACAAACTCATGCACATCCTGGAACAGAAGGGATTGCAGAAGATATCACCCAAGAACGAGCCTTTTGACACTGATTTCCATGAAGCGATTGCCATGATACCCGCTCCGAGCGAGGATCTTAAGGGCAAGGTTCTGGATTGTGCAATTGACGGATACAAACTTAACGACAAGGTTCTGCGCCATGCAAAAGTGGCCGTAGGAGAATAACAATATGGCAAAGAGAGACTACTACGAGGTGCTTGAGGTCCCCAAGACCGCAACAGCCGATGAGATAAAGAAGGCTTACCGCAAGAAAGCCATCCAGTACCACCCCGACAAGAACCCCGGCAACAAGGAGGCCGAGGAGAAGTTCAAGGAGGCAGCCGAGGCTTACAGCGTGCTGAGCGACCCTGACAAGAGAGCCAAATACGATCAGTTCGGATTTGACGGACTGAACGGTGCATCCGGATTCGGCGGAGGTAGCGGATTCGGCGGTGCAGGCATGTCCATGGATGATATCTTCTCCATGTTCGGCGATATATTCGGAGGCGGCGGATTCGGCGGATTCAGCGGATTCGGCGGCAGTCGTACGCGAAGCCGCAGCGGAGAACGCAAGTCCAGAGGATCGGACCTGAGGGTTAAGGTAGCGCTGACACTTGAGGAGATCAACACCGGTGTCACCAAGAAGTTCAAACTCAAGAAACTGGTTCCCTGCCAGTACTGCAAGGGTACCGGAGCCAAGGACGGCTCTGCCGCAGAGACATGCCCTGACTGCCACGGTTCAGGTGTGGTAATGCGCACCCAGCAGAGTTTCTTCGGCATGGTCCAGACGCAGACCGTCTGCCCCCGTTGCGGAGGTGAAGGCAAGATTATCAAGGACCGTTGCCCGCACTGCAGCGGTGACGGCGTGGTTTACGGCGAGGAGATTGTTGAGATAAACATACCGGCCGGCGTAGCAGAAGGCATGCAGCTCTCAGTTGAGGGCAAGGGTAATGCCGGAAAGCACAACGGCTACAACGGCAACCTGCTGGTTCTGATTGAGGAGGTTCCGCACAAGGATCTGGTGCGTGATGAGAACGACCTGGTATACAACCTGCTGCTTACCGTACCGCAGGCCGCACTGGGCGGAGCAATAGAGATTCCCACGCTGGACGGTGCCGTCAAACTCAAGATTGAGCCGGGAACCCAGCCGGGCAAGATGCTGCGCCTGCGCGGCAAGGGACTGCCGGAGCTCAACTCAAGCCGTCACGGCGACATGATTGTAAACGTAAGCGTATATATACCGGAAACAATGTCCAAGGATGAGAAGGCCGCCATGGAGAAGTTCCAGACATCGGACCACTTCCAGCCCACCCCTTCCATCAAAGAAAAACTTTTCCGGAAGTTCCGTAGTTATTTTGACTAAATGAATTACCAAGAAGCTGTAGAGTATCTCTACACACAGACACCCCTTTTCCAAAACGTAGGCCAGGAGGCATATAAGGAAGGCCTTTACAACACGGTGACGATTGACCGCCACCTGGGATGCCCCCACAAACTGTTCAAGACCATTCACATAGCCGGCACCAACGGCAAGGGCAGCGTATCGCACACCCTGGCCGCCATCCTGCAGGCATCGGGCCTTAAGACAGGTCTTTACACATCACCCCATCTGACTGATTTCCGCGAGCGCATAAGAGTGAACGGAAAGCCGGTGAGCCCAGAGTTTGTAGTAAACTTCATAGAGAAAAACCGCGAGTTCCTGGAGCCGTTGCACCCCTCTTTCTTTGAGGTGACAACCGCCATGGCTTTCAGTTGGTTTGCCGAGCAGGAGGTCGATGTAGCCGTGATAGAGACAGGTCTGGGAGGCCGGATGGACTGCACCAACATCATCAAGCCCACCCTGTCGGTAATCACCAATATCGGTTATGACCACATGAAGTTCCTGGGCGACACGCTGCAGCAGATAGCCTATGAGAAGGCCGGCATTATCAAGAAAAATGTTCCCGTGATCATAGGCGAGCACAACGAGATAACCCGTGAAGTTTTTACACGCAAGGCCGAGGAGGTTGGAACCAAGGTTATCTTTGCACAGGACGATTGTAAGATTATTTCGCATAAATACGTAAATCCGTCAAAGGTCGTTTACGAGACTGCCGCCCTGCCCGCGCTTGAGAGCGGTCTGGCAGGAATGTGCCAGCAGAACAACGCCAATACCATTCTGACAGCCGTTGAAGAACTGAAGCGACATAAATTCAGTATCCCGGAAGCAGCCATAAGGAAGGGCTTCAAGGATGTGTGCCGCATGACAGGACTGCGCGGACGCTGGCAGAGGGTGGGCAAAAAACCTGACATTATCTGTGACACCGGACACAACAGCCACGGCCTGAAATACATTGCAAAGCATCTGGAGGAACTCTCCTCAAAGCCGGGATTCGGCCAACTGCGCATTGTGATGGGCATGGTCAACGACAAGGATGTATCGGACGTACTGGCAATTATGCCCAAGAACGCCCGCTATTACTTTACCCAGGCATCGGTCCAGAGAGCGCTTGACGCAAGCAAGCTCAGAGACCTGGCACGTGAGGCCGGTCTGACCGGCAGAGTGTTCCGTACAGTGGCTCAGGCAGTGACCACAGCCCAGCGTGAGGCATCGGCCGAAGACCTGATTTTTGTAGGCGGAAGCACCTTCGTGGTGGCCGACCTGCTTACCATGCCGGATTTCTACATCCAGGGCTGATTTTTTTTCACTCAATCGCTTGCATCGGTATCTGAAATTGGCTTAATTTGCGTTGTTTTATTTTTAATAACCAAAATAAGCCAATTATACTATATGAGCGATTTCTTTGTAAAAGAGAATCTGGCCGGCCTCAAGAGGGAGGATTTCCAGGCAACAGTTGAGGGAAAGAAAACAGATCTTTACATACTCCGCAACAAGAAGGGTGCTGAGATAGCAGTAACAAATTTTGCAGGTGCGCTTTGCGCCGTAATGATGCCTGACCGCAACGGCAAGATGGAAAGCGTCGTATGGGGTCATGACAGCATCAAGCACGTCATGGAGAGCCAGGAGACCTACCTGAGCGTACTCATCGGCCGTTACGGCAACCGTATTGCAAACGGCAAGTTCACACTGGACGGAAAGCAGTACACACTGGCCATCAACAACGATCCCAACAGCCTTCACGGAGGTCCCACCGGTTTCCACAAGCGTATCTTTGACGCCGAGCAGACCGATGCCCAGACAATCAAGCTGCACTACCTGTGCAAGGACGGCGAGGAGGGTTTCCCCGGTAACCTGGACGTAAACGTAACCTATCGCCTGACCGATGAAAACGAACTGGTCATAGAGTATGAGGCTACAACTGACAAGAAGACCGTGGTATGTCTCACCAACCATGCCTATTTCACTCTGAACGGCATGAAGAAGAACCCTCTCACGGTTCTGGACTACCAGATGACCATCAACGCAGATCATTATATTCCAATTGACAATACCGCAATTCCTCTGGGCACCATTGACGAGGTTGAGGGAACTCCGTTTGATTTCCGCACCCCGCACAGAGTCGGTGACCGCATCGAGGAGGGCATTCAGACCAAGAACGGCAACGGTTATGACCACTGCTGGGTACTCAACAAGCGCGAGCCGGGTGAACTGAGTTTCGCTGTCAAGTGCGTTGACCCCGCAAGCGGCCGTACACTGGAGTGCTACACCACCGAGCCCGGTGTTCAGTGCTACTCAGGCAACTGGTGCAGCGGCAGCACATGCGCCCACGGTTCAACACTGCCCAAGCGCTGCGCTATCTGCTTTGAGGCAGAGCACTTCCCCGACAGCCCCAACCGTCCCTACTTTCCCAGCACGGTTCTGAATCCGGGTGAGGTCTACACACAGACTACAATCTATCGTTTCGGAGTGGAATAATCCCTTAAGATGGATACGACCATTCTGAGAAACAGGTTCCGCCAGCAGTTCGGCACGAGCGGTGACCTATACTTTTCGCCGGGTCGCATAAACCTGATCGGCGAGCACACCGACTATAACGGCGGGTTCGTCTTTCCAGGTGCCGTTGACAAAGGCGTTGCCATTGAAATTTACCGTAACGGCTCCCGCAAGGTCTGCCTTCTGGCGCTTGACCAGAAAGAGCACCCCTACGTTGAATTCACGCTCGATGACACCTCAAAGCCTGAGGAACATTGGGCGTGTTATGTTTTCGGCGTGTGCAAGGAACTTGAAAAGCACGGCGTAACCCTGGGCGGATTCAACGCTGCCATCACGGGTGACGTTCCGGCAGGTGCCGGCATGTCTTCATCGGCCGCACTTGAAAGTGTCTTTGCGTTTGCCCTGAACACCATGTTCGCCGATAGCAGAGTAGATAAGTTCGAGTTGGCCAAGATTGGACAGGCCACTGAGCACAACTACTGCGGTGTCAAGTGCGGAATAATGGACCAGTTCGCATCGGTATTCGGACGTGAGGGATGCCTTATACGTCTGGACTGCCGTTCACTTGAATATGAGTATTTCCCCTTCAATCCGGATGGCTACAAGTTGGTACTGATTAACTCAATGGTCAAGCATTCACTCGGCAACGAGTACAACGAGCGCCGTGAGAGTTGCGAGAAGGCCGTAGCGCTGATGAACCGTGAGTTCGGCGGCGTGGAGACCCTGCGTGATGCCAACTACCAGATGCTTGACACAGTCAAGGGTGACCTGAGCGATGAGGACTACCGCCGTGCCAAGTACGTTCTGGATGAGAAAGAGCGTGTCCTGGCCGTATGCGCCGCACTGGAGAAGAATGACTACGAGACCGTAGGCAAGAAAATGTACGAGACCCATTGGGGACTCAGCCGCGACTATACCGTAAGCTGCCCCGAGCTTGATTTCCTGGTGGAGACCGCTCAGGAGTGCGGCGTTACAGGAAGCCGTGTGATGGGCGGAGGATTCGGCGGATGCACCATCAACCTGGTTCGTGACACAATATGTGAAAAGTTCGTTTCAAAGGCCAAGCGCGAGTACGCACGCAAGTTCGGAATAGTACCCGAAATCTACAGCGTCACCATAGGCGACGGCTCAAGAAAACTGCAATAATTCATTAATCACTAAATAACCAACAAAATGAGAAAATCAAGTTTTATCGCTCTCGTGGCCGGTGTGCTTGCCCTGGCAGCATGCTCGCAGGAGCAGGAGGCTCCGGTCCTGAACAAGGCCGACTTCCAGATGGAGTTTACAGGAAAGCAGACTGACCTGTACAAACTGACCAATTCAAAGGGTGCAGAGGTTTGGGTTACAAACTTCGGCGCACGTATCGTTGCCATCATGGTTCCTGACAAGAACGGAAACAAGCAGGACGCTGTCATCGGCTTCAAGAACATTAAGGACTACACGACTCAGGCCAGCGACTTTGGTTCAACAGTAGGTCGTTACGCCAACCGTATCAACCAGGGTCAGATCACTCTGGACGGCAAGACATATCAGTTGCCGCAGAACAACTTCGGCCACTGCCTGCACGGAGGTTGCACTCTGGAGCCCGAGCCCATGGGCTGGCAGAACCTTGTATGGGATGTAAAGCAGGTTAAGAAGAACTCTATCACTCTGGTTATGAACTCAGCTGACGGCGAGGCCGGATTCCCCGGTAACGTTGTTGCCACCGTAACCTACACCCTAACCAAGAACAATGCCATTGACATTGTATGGAAGGCTACCACCGACAAGAAGACTGTGATCAACATGACCAACCACAGTTACTTTAACCTGAACGGTGACCACTCAATCCCCGTTACAAACCACATCCTTACCCTTAATGCCGACAACTTCACTCCCTGCGACAGCACTTACATGACCACAGGCGAGATTCTGCCGGTTGCAGGCACCCCGATGGATTTCACCAAGGGCAAGGCCATTGGCAAGGAGATCAACAACTACGCATACGAGCAGCTTAAGAACGGTAACGGTTACGACCACAACTGGGTTCTGAACACCAAGTGTGACGATACCAAGTGCGCCGCCAAGCTGTACAGCCCAATCACCGGTATCTACGTTGAGGTTTACACCAACGAGCCGGGTATCCAGTTCTATTCAGGTAACTTCCTGGACGGTTCAGGTCTTGACAAGCAGGGCAACAAGATGGAGCAGCGTACCGGTTGCTGTCTGGAGACACAGAAGTTCCCCGACAGCCCCAACAAGTCAAATCTGCCCGGTTGGTACAGCGCAGAGCTGGTTCCCGGTCAGGAGTACTACAGCCACTGCATCTATCAGTTCGGTGTTGAATAATCAAGTCAATTTAATTACTAAACAATAAACAAAACAAATGGAAAACAGCATTATGCAAGGACTGGCCAACAATGGTTTCAAACCTGTTGACTATGTGATTTTCTTTATTTACCTGGCCGTACTTATCTTCCTGGGCTTCTTCGTATCAAGGAAGAAAGACGGTAAGGAAAAGAGTTCAAACGATTACTTCCTGGCCGGTAACACCCTGACATGGTGGGCCGTTGGTGCATCATTGATTGCAGCCAACATCAGTGCCGAGCAGTTCATCGGAATGTCAGGTTCTGCTTACGCATCAGGTATCGCAGTTGCCGCTTACGAGCTTATGGCTGCCATCACACTGGTTGTTGTAGGTAAGTTCATCCTGCCGGTAATGATCAAGAACAAGGTGTTCACAATTCCACAGTTCCTTACAAACCGTTACAACAAGGGCGTAGGTCTGGCATTCTCAATATTCTGGCTCTTCCTCTATGTGTTCATCAACCTGACTTCAGTTGCATGGCTGGGAGCTCTTGCCATTGAGCAGATCCTGGGTCTGAAGGGTGCAGTACTGATGGTTGGAAGCACTGAGATTTCAGTTCGTTTCCTCATCATCATCTTCCTGTATCTGGTTGCCGGTGTTTATTCAATCTACGGTGGTCTTGCATCTGTTGCATGGACCGATGTAATGCAGGTTACATTCCTGGTTGGTGGTGGTCTTATCACCGCTTTCTTTGCTCTGAAGACCATTGCTCCGCACCTTGGTGTTGACGGTGCCATCCCCGCTCTGGGTCAGGTTATGGAACGTCTGGGAGACATTCCCGGTGACCGCCACTTCAACCTTGTAGTTGAGCGTCAGGCAGACCTGTACCCCAACATCTCCGATGATCCCTACTTCACACTTCCGGGTATCGTCCTGATTGTAGGTGCCATGTGGCTTACCAACCTGGGTTACTGGGGCTTCAACCAGTACATCATCCAGAAGGGTCTTGCTGCCAAGAACATTGACGAGGCTAAGAAGGGTCTTGTATTTGCAGGATTCCTCAAGATTTTGATCCCGTTCATCGTCTGCATCCCCGGTGTATGCGCATATCTGATCTGGAACGACGCTGATCTTCACAGCCGTCTGCTCGGCGAGGGTCTGCTCTCAGGTTCAATCGACATTCCTGATGATGCATATCCCTTCCTGATCCGTAACTTCACTCCGGTTGTAGTCAAGGGTCTGTCATTCGCAGCTCTGACCGCTGCCGTTATCTCTTCACTGGCTTCGATGTTCAACTCAACATCAACCATCTTCACGATGGATGTATACCACCAGTTCATCAACAAGAATGCTTCTGACAGCAATCTGGTTAAGGTAGGTCGTATCACCGCAGTTTCAGCTCTTGTAATTGCCCTGATTGCCATCTATCCTATCATGGGTGGAGCCGACCAGGCATTCCAGATTATCCAGGAGTATTCAGGATTCGTATATCCTGGTATCGTAGTTATCTTCAGTCTGGGTCTGCTCTGGAAGCGTTCAAGCGGCACTGCTGCTATCGTAACCGCTATCAGCACATTCGTATTCTCAATACTGTTCAAGCTGTTGATGCCCAACACTCCGTTCCTGATCCGTATGGGTTATGTATTCTTTGTACTGGTTATCCTGTTCGTAGGTCTCTCACTCATGAGCAAGAAGCCTGTTGAGGCAGCCAAGCTTGACAACGAGACAATCGCCACACAGCTCAAGTGGAGCAAGATCCTCTTTGTAGTATCAGCTCTGTGCTATGCCCTGGGTGCAATCGTAATGCTTTGCAACGCTGACTGGTGCATCAAGCTGCAGAACCTTGGATTTGAGGGTATCTTCTTCCTGGCAACAGTATTCCTTGTACTTGGTATCTACCTGACATCAAATGCAAAGGACAAGGTACAGGATCCCAAGGCTATCAACATCGACCTTTCTCTCTTCCGTACCAACAGCCAGTTCAACATCGGTGCATACGGAATCATCATCCTTCTGGCTATTCTGTATATAACTCTCTGGTAATATGCTGGAAGAACTGAAAGAGAAGGTATTCAAAGCCAACCTTGATCTTGTCAAGCAGGGTCTGGTAATATTCACATGGGGTAACGTATCGGGCATTGACCGTGAGAAAGGCCTCGTAGTGATTAAGCCCAGCGGCGTAAGCTATGACGAGATGAAGGCAAGTGATATGGTTGTTGTCTCCCTCGAGACCGGTAAGGTCGTTGAGGGAGACCTCAATCCTTCATCGGACACCCCTACACACCTGGTTCTGTACAGGGCTTTCCCCAACATCCAGGGCGTGGTTCACACCCACTCCACCTATGCCACCGCATTTGCGCAGGCAGGTCGTGACATCCCTAACATCGGCACAACTCATGCCGATTATTTCTACAAGGATATCCCCTGCACACGCGATATGACCGAGGCTGAGGTTAAGGGTCAGTATGAGCTGGAGACGGGTAACGTGATTGTGGATGAGATTCTGAACATCCGCAAGATCAACCCCGACCACACTCCCGCCGTGCTGGTAAAGAACCACGGTCCGTTCTCATGGGGCACATCACCCGACAACGCTGTTTACAACGCCAAGGTGATGGAGCAGTGCGCCAAGATGGCGTTCGTAGCCCTGTCGGTGAATCCGGGTCTGACGATGAATCCGCTTCTCATTGAGAAGCACTACAGCCGCAAGCATGGCCCCAACGCCTACTACGGCCAGAAGAAAAAGTAACACTCTAAAAAAGGATAATATGTTTGATAATTTTGAAATATGGTGGGTCACCGGTGCACAGCTCCTTTACGGAGGCGATGCAGTAGTTGCAGTGGACGGTCACTCAAAGGAGATGGTTGAAGATCTGAACAAGAGCGGAAACATCCCCGTCAAGATAGTATATAAAGGTACTGCCAACAGCAGCAACGAGGTTGAGGCCGTAATGAAGGCTGCAAACAATGACAGCAAGTGCATAGGTATCATCACCTGGATGCACACATTCAGCCCCGCCAAGATGTGGATCAAGGGTCTGCAGGCTCTTGAGAAGCCCCTGCTCCACTTCCACACACAGTACAACACCGATATTCCTTGGGATACCATCGATATGGACTTTATGAACCTGAACCAGAGCGCCCACGGCGATATCGAGTTCGGTCACATATGCACCCGTATGCGTGTAGCCCGCAAGGTTGTGGTAGGCCACTGGAAGAGCGTTGAAGCCCAGAAGCAGATTGCCGTTTGGGCCCGCGCCGCTGCCGGCCGTGCCGATGCACACAACGTACGTTGCCTTATGTTCGGTATGAACATGAACAACGTGGCCGTTACCGACGGTGACCGCGTTGAGTTTGAGCAGCGCATGGGTTACCATGTAGATTACTACCCCGTATCATCACTGATGGACTACTTCAAGAAGGTTACCGATGCCGAGGCAGACGCCCTTGTTGAGGAGTACAAGAAGCTCTATACCATCAAGATTGATGAGAGCGGTGAGAAGGTATATTGGGAGAAGGTAAAGAACGCAGCCAAGGCTGAGATCGCTCTGCGTCGCGTACTCAAGGATGAGAACGCTACCGCTTTCACCACCAACTTTGACGACCTGGGTGATGCCGATATCGATGCACCTGATTTCTGCGGCTTTGACCAGATTCCCGGCCTGGCATCACAGCGTCTGATGCAGGAGGGTTACGGTTTCGGTGCCGAGGGCGACTGGAAGACCGCCTGCCTGCAGCGTACTCTCTGGGTTATGAACCAGGGTATGCCCAAGGGTTGCTCATTCCTTGAGGATTACACCCTGAACTTTGCCGCCGACTGCACATCAAGCCTGCAGAGCCACATGCTGGAAATCTGCCCGCTGATTGCTACCGGCAAGCCCAAGCTGGAGGTTCATTTCCTGGGTATAGGTATCCGCAAGCAGCAGACCGCACGTCTGGTATTTACATCCAAGACCGGCCGCGGTATCAAGGCAACCGTTGTTGACCTGGGTAACCGTTTCCGTCTTATCACCAGCGAGGTTGAGTGCATCGAGCCCAAACCGATGCCCAAGCTGCCGGTTGCATCGGCCCTTTGGGTTCCGCAGCCTACATTTGAGATTGGCGCAGGCGCATGGATACTGGCAGGTGGTACACACCACAGTGCTTTCTCATACGATATCACTGCCGAGTATTGGGAGGATTTTGCCGAGATGTGCGGTATAGAGTACATCGGTATCGACAAGAACACCACCATCAGCGGATTCAAGCAGCAGCTTCGTAACAACGAGGTTTATTACATGCTCAATAAAGCACTCAAGTAATTATGGCATACGATCCCAAATCAGTTATTGAAAAAGGACAGGCCATTCTCGGTATCGAGTTTGGTTCGACCCGTATCAAGGCTGTGCTCATAGATCCCGAATACAAGCCGATTGCCCAGGGTAGTCATACCTGGGAGAATCAGCTTGTAAACGGGCTGTGGACATACAGCGTGGAGAGCATCTGGTTCGGTCTGCAGGACTGCTACGCTGATCTGCGCAAGAACGTGCTCAAGCAGTACGAGGTTGAAATTGAGAATCTGGCTGCAATAGGTATCAGTGCAATGATGCACGGTTACATGCCTTTTGACAAGCACGGTGACATACTGGTTCCGTTCCGCACATGGCGTAACACCAACACAGGCAAGGCCGCAGCTGAGCTGTCTGACCTGTTCGTGTTTAACGTTCCTCTGCGCTGGAGCATCTCACACTTGTATCAGGCTATCCTGGACAATGAGCCGCACGTAAAGGATATTGATTTCCTGACCACTCTGGCAGGTTTCATCCATTGGCAGTTGACCGGCAAGAGAGTTCTTGGCGTTGGTGATGCATCGGGTATGATTCCCGTTGATCCCGCAACCAAGACTTACAATGCCACCATGGTTGAGAAGTTTGACAAACTCATTGCCACCAAGGGTTATCCCTGGAAGTTGCTTGACATCCTGCCCAAGTCACTTGATGCGGGTCAGGATGCAGGTGTGCTGACCGAGGCCGGCGCACGCAAGCTGGATATCACCGGTCATCTAAAGCCCGGTGCTCCCATCTGTCCTCCTGAGGGCGATGCAGGCACAGGTATGGTTGCCACCAACGCAGTTCGTCCGCGCACCGGTAACGTATCGGCCGGAACATCATCATTCTCAATGATTGTTCTTGAGCATGACCTTAAGAAGCCGCATGAGGTGATTGATATCGTTACTACTCCCGATGGCAGCCCCGTGGCTATGGTTCACTGCAACAACTGCACAAGTGACCTGAACGCTTGGGTCAACCTGTTCAAGGAGTTTGAGGAGGTTATGGGTATTCCCGTTGATATGGGACAGCTCTTTACCAACCTCTTTAACGTGGCTCTTAAGGGTAATCCGGACTGCGGCGGCATTATGAGCTACAACTACGTATCGGGTGAGCCTGTTACCGGTTTTGCCGACGGTCGTCCATTATTTGTACGTTCCGCTAACGACAAGTTCAACCTGGCTAACTTTATGCGCGCTATCATAAGCGGTGCAATAGGTGTGCTCAAGGTTGGTAACGATATCCTGTTCAACGAGGAGAAGATCAAGGTTGACCGCATTACCGGTCACGGCGGTCTGTTCACCACTCCGGGCGTAGGCCAGAGGATTCTGGGTGCTGCCCTGAATTCACCTATCTCCTGCATGAAGACTGCAGGCGAAGGCGGTCCCTGGGGTATGGCTATCCTGGCATCGTACCTTATCAACAACAAGAAGAACCAGTCACTTGCTGAGTTCCTTGACGATCAGGTATTTGCCGGCGATACCGGAACATCGGTTGCTCCCACCCCTGAGGACGTTGCAGGTTTCAACGCCTATATTGAGAATTACAAGAAGTGCCTGCCTATTGAAGAGGCAGCAGTAAAGTATAAAAACTGAATGCTTTATGAGAAGATTATCCGTTAAACTGTTTGCACTGGCTGCAGTGGTTTTCTGCATGTCAGCCAATGCTGCCAAGCCTAAGTTCCCGTTTATGGACAGTGCACCTTTTGACACCGTTATTGACGGTCAGAAAGTGGCTCTGTATACAATTCAGAAGGGTAAGGTAGCCGCACAAATCACCAACTACGGTGGTTTTGTAGTAAGTCTGTTCTCACCTGACAAGAACGGTGAATATGCCAATCTGGTAACTCACAACAACGGCATCAAGCAGTACCTGAATTACAACATGGGTATGGTAGGTCCGGCCCTGGGCCGTTATGCCAACCGTATTGCCAACGGTAAGTTCACGCTGAACGGTGTCGAGTACAACATTACCAAAAACAGCGGCCAGCATACTCTTCACGGAGGTGCCAAGGGTTTTGACCACACCGTATGGACTGTGCTTAAAGCCAAGAAGGACAAGCTGGTTATGATGTGTGTTCTGCCCGATGGTCTTGACGGATTCCCCGGCACCCTCACAACTATCCTGACCTACTCCATCACCAAGGACGGAGGTCTGCAGATAAGCTATGAGGCCACTACCGATAAGGCTACAGTAGTTAACCTGTCTAACCACACCTATTTCAATCTTGACGGCGTAGGTAACGGTGACATCATGGATCACGAACTCATGATCAATGCAGCCTTCATAACTGAGACTGACCGCAGCAATATCCCGACCGGTGACCTGGGTATGGTTGAGGGTTCGCCCTATGATTTCCAGAAGCCGGTACGTATAGGTGACCGTCAGTATTCACCCGCACCCGGACAGGGTGGCCGTGGCGGATTCGGCGGTTTCGGCACCCCGGTTCCCGAGGGTATGGTACGTAACTATGACAACAACTTCTGCCTCATTCACGAGCAGCAGGGCAAGGTCGAGAAGGTTGCTACCCTCTACTCACCCAAGTCGGGCCGATTCATGGAGGTTTGGAACAACCATCCGGGACTTCAGGTCTATACCGGTGCACGCACCGCCATAGCACTTGAGTCACAGATGTATCCTGACTCACCTAACCACGACTTCTTCCCCAGCACGGTTCTTAACCCGGGTGAGAAGTATCAGCACACTATCATCTACAAGCTCTCAGTGAAGTAGTACCATTGGGGACGGTTCTGTTTGGTACCGTTTTATATCCAACTACAAAGAGAACAGCGACTTACTATTAAGCCGCTGTTTCTTTTTTCTCAAAACGGTACCAAACAGAACCGTCCCCAATGGTACCGTCCCCATCTTGGCAAAAAAATCAGACAAATGTTTGGTGGTTTGATTGGGATTAATTTACTTTGTAGTGCAAAGTACTTTTTGAATCCGAATTTAATATGAAAGAACAGGAGATTAAGGAGACGCTTAGTGACATCAAGGATTTGATGGAGCGGTCACAGAAGGTTGTATTTTTGGACGGAGCAGCAGGCGTAGTAGTCGGACTGTGGGCCCTGCTGGGTGCGGCGGTTGTCAGTTTCTGGGTTTATGGTAGTTTCAGTCCGCTGTGGGGCGCTTGGATCAATCCTATCAGACATGCTGATTGGGCATCATTCTTTATTGTGGCAGGTGTTTGCGCAGTGGTGTTCTGTGCGGCTTTCAAGACCGTTTGGGATATGTCAAAACAAAGGGCCAGGCGTGAAGGTCTGGAGTTCAAACTTGATGCGGGGTCACGGCACCTGCTGGGCAAGTTCTTCACCGTTATGGTTGTAGGCGGACTGGTATGCCTTACTCCGCTTATGAACGGACTCTGGAACATGGTGCCCGGTATCATGCTGGTATTCTACGGACTGGCTATGGTGGTCATATCACCTATTGCATTCAAGGTATCGGTCACCCAATATATCGGTTATGCCGATATCGTTCTGGGTATTGCGGCACTGGCTTTTGCTCCATGGGGAATAATGCTATGGGCCATCGGGTTCGGAGTTATCCATATCGTGTGGGGCATCTGGTTCCATATAAGGTTTGACGGTAAAAAGTAAATCCGATGACCGCTATCGAGAATCTTGACAAGGCGTTCGAGAGCCGCGTAAGGCTGGGTATAATGTCGGTACTGACCGGAGCGGGCCAGTCTGATTTCAACACCCTCAAGTCCATGCTAGGCGTTTCGGACGGTAATCTGGCAAGCCACATCAAGGCACTTGAGGAACTGGGTTACATTGAGACCGTCAAGCAGTTCATCGGCCGAAAGCCCAACACCTCCTACTCCGTGACCGATGCCGGCCGCAAAGCCTTCAGCGCCCACATTGAGGCGCTCAGCTCTCTTCTTGGTTTGAAATAAAAAAAATAAATGATATGAGGAGCTTAAAGGAAAAGATTAAAGGTTTGGCCGATACCGTATGGCGCGGGATTCAGAGGTTCCCGCTTACGGTGGCGTTTGCCATAGCGCTTACCGTGTGCATGATGATTCTTGACTGGAAGGGTTATCACGGTATCAGTAAGGAGTGGAAGTTCTTTATGATCTGGTATCCGGCCACGGGTATTGCGCTTTCACTGAGTCTTTCACTATGGCTTGAGGAGCACAGAGGCCGATGGGGATATCGGCTGGCATCGGCCCTGATTCATATAGCATGGATCGGGGTGAGCGTTCTGTTGATGCGTAATTATGACATGCTGGGATATGCACCTTATATCTATGTGATTGCGGCTCTTATTGCTACGCTCACGCTTTCGCTGCTTGTGCTTTCATTCTTCAGCGACGGAACCGATGTGGCTTTCTGGAACTTCAGCGTGCATTCCATAGGGTCTGTCTGCACCGCGTTTATTGTAAGCGGCATTGTATGCGGCGGATTGGAATTGCTGGTTGTGGGTATTGAGAAGCTGTTCGGAGTGTCTGTAAGTTCACACTGGTACAGCAACATTGCCATAATATGCCTGTGCCTGCTGGCTCCGGTGCTGCTGATACAGGGTGTACCCGGAGGAGAGAAGAAACATGACGCAGAGCCTATGGAGATATCCCGCCTGCTGGTAAATTCCGTAACCAAGCTGTTCACGCCCATTGCAATTGCCTACTTTATAACACTCTACTGCTATGCCGGCAAGATATTGTTCACATGGCAGCTGCCCGACGGCTGGGTATCGTGGTTAGTTACAGCATCGATGCTGGCATTCGTAATACTGTTCATGATGGTCTATCCCTATCGTGACAGGGCTGATAAGAGCGCATCGGGCTGGAACCGTAAAGCCGTGCGGATAATAACGCGCTGGATGCCCATACTGATGCTGCCGCTGTTACT
>JAFXMB010000086.1 GCA_017530735.1 Bacteroidaceae bacterium
AAACTTTGACATATCGACCCTGAGAGATCAGGTTTCAGACCAGGCTGAGCAGGACCACCGCGACAGTCTTCTGACCCAGCTTGAAGCAACCGGAAAAGACAGGATCAACGTCAAGGTTACAGCACCCACGTTCATGCGCTTAAAGATGTTCAAGACAAGCGGTGAAGTAAGCGAAATCAGCCTGGTCAACTATCCGTCACCGACAGTAACAGTCTCATTACCATTTGATTTCTGATCCATTCTGATGGCCAAACGCACAGCCTCCAAGAGCGTAAACATAAAGAACAAGCGGGCATCGTTTGACTACGAGCTGCTTGACACCTGGACAGCCGGCATTGTGCTCACCGGAACCGAGATAAAATCCATCCGTGACTCAAAAGCCAGCCTGGCCGACAGTTACTGCACATTCATAAACGGAGAACTCTGGGTCAAAGGAATGCACATAGCACAGTACGCATTCGGATCCTACAACAATCATGAAGCCAAGCGTGACCGCAAACTCCTGCTCACCAAGAAGGAACTGCGCAAACTGGCCGCCGACAGCAAGAACCCCGGCTTCACCATCGTCCCCACCCGCCTCTTCATAGGCGACAAAGGTCTGGCCAAACTCGTCATAGCCCTAGCCAAGGGTAAGCACGAATACGACAAACGTCAGTCAATCAAAGACAACGAGGATAAGCGTGAGATAGCTCGCGCGTTCAGCGTTTCGCGGTAAGCATCACGGCGTGAACAGCCTGGAGCCAGCCCTGCATGTTTTTGATGCGTTCTTCGGGCTTCATCTCCGGCAGACAGATTTCACTGATCTTACGTACCTCCCTGATCTGATTGACAGAGGTAAAGATTCCGCATGCACAGCAGTTAAGGATTGCTGAACCCAGGCCCGATGCCTCCTCAAGCCCCAGACGCTTTACGGGGAAGCCCAGTATATCGGCCTGGAACTGCATCAGGAAATCGTTCTTGGCCGATTCGCCGTCAATGCAGAGTTCGCGCAGCGGGGTTGTCAGACCGCGCATGGCCAGTTCCACAACATCGGCCACCTGATAAGCGATTGATTCTATTGCGGCACGTACCACATGAGCCTTGGTGGTCTGCATGGTCAGGCCGGTAATCATGGCCTTGGCTTCGGGCACCCACCAGGGAGAGCCCAGACCGTTGAATGCCGGCACAAAATAGACGCCGCCGTTGTCCGGAACGCTCTGCGCCAGTGTCTGAGTGTCATCGGCCGAATCCACCAGACGCATGTTATCAGTAATCCAGTCCAGCACGGCACCCGATGAGTGCACGTGACCCTCTACCACGTAGTAGTTGTGGTCAAACATGGAGTAGCCTATGGAGCAAACCATGCCGTTGGGTGCGGGAACCGGTTTCTCGCCCACGTTGAACATGACCGATGAGCCCGTGCCGTATGTGGTCTTGCCCTCACCGGGCTCAAAGCAGAGCTGGCCCACCAGCGCGCCGTGTGAATTGCCCAGCACACCTGCAATCTGCACCGGTTTGGGCAGCAGGCCCTCTATATCGGTCTCACCGAACACGCTGTCCGACGGTTTGGTCTCGGGCAGCATCTGTGCGGGAATTGTGAATACCCTGAGGATATCGGGATCCCACTCCAGGGAGTTGATGTTGAACAGCAGGGTGCGTGATGCATTTGAGTAATCGGTCACGTGACTCTTGCCGCCGGTAAGTTTCCAGATGAGCCATGTATCGATAGTGCCCATCAGAACATCACCCTTCTCGGCGCGCTCCCTTACGCTCGGTATGCTGTCCAGGATCCATTTCACGCCGCTGCCGCTGAAATATGTATCGGGAATAAGTCCAGTACGCTCCTTGATTGTAGTCTCGTAACCCTTGTCAATGAGTTCCTGGCAGAATGAGGCGCCACGGCGGCACTGCCACATGATGGCGGGATAAACCGGTTTGCCGGTGTTTTTGTCCCATACAACCACCGTCTCGCGCTGGTTTACCATTGAAACTGAGAACTCGTTGCCCTCAAACGGGGGCAGTTCCAGCTGCTTTATTGCAGCCACGGTGTTGGCGTAAATCTCCTCGGCATCGGCCTCAACCCAATCCTGGCGGGGATGGCTGATCTTGTGAGGAATTATCTTATGGTCTATCAGATTGAGTTTCTCATCAAATAGCAGCGCTTTGGATGATGATGTGCGCTGGTCAATTGTGATTATGTATCTCATTACTTGTTGTTGTCAGCTAGTTTTTCAATCGCCAGGAACAGCTGCTCCTGATTCTTGTACTCGTTATATTTACGGTTAACGCGCTTTACATAGTTAAGAGTCTCGGTAGCGTCAAATGAGCCGAATTGGCAAACGCTGTCGTTATAGACCTCCGGGTCCGATAAGGACGCCAGCACCGGACTCAGGCTGTTCCAATTGTATCGGTTGATACCATTCTTACGTGCAATGCGCATAGCGTCAAAAATATGGTTTGAACCGCCGTTGTAACTGCCCAGTATATAATTCATTCTCTCTCTTTCATTGATGAAACTGAACAGGCTGCCCAGATCATCTATGTACTTAACGGCCACCCTGATGTCAAGTTCCACGCTTTGCGCCATTGTATCGGCCACGCCCATCTTGGCTAGCAGATGGTGATATGTTGAGGGCATGATCTGCATCAGGCCCTGTGCACCGCGGTGTGAACGGGCGGTGGTATCGAACTTGGACTCCACGTATGCAATGGCAGCAAGCATCTTCCAGTCACAAACGCTGTCGGCGTAGAGACGGAACAGTGAATCAAAGGGGGAAATGTAGATGTAATCCTGAGGCTTGGGCTGTGTCTCTTCCTCGGCAGGGGCATCGGCCACCGGATCCTGCTTACAGGTTCTGGTGAGGAAAAGGATAAGTATCAGGGCTGCAGTCACAAGAAGAATTATAACCTTCTTGGCGCTCATCTCGGGCCCGTTGTATCTAGTCTCCTGCATTGCAAACGTCGCACCTTATAGCGACTCAATTAAATATCGCTGCAAAGTTACACCTTTTTTATAAGAGAGCAAAATCACAAAAAACGGCGTTTGGCTTGCATAATACAAAAAAGGCGCATACCTTTGCAGTCGAAATGAAAAGTTATACAGCATCATATCACCATCATCATACCTGCAGATCCTGATCGGTAGGCTATAATTGGTGTATAAATATACAAGAGGCTTGCCGGTAGACGGTGAGCCTTTTTTTAATTACAAGATTTAAAACACTTTATAATATGTTACGAATAGCTGTACAGTCAAAAGGTCGTTTATACGACGAGACAATGGAGTTGCTTCAGGAATCAGGCATCAGCCTGGGAGTATCCAAGCGCACCCTTCTGGTTCAGGCCGGAAACTTCCCGGTCGAGGTCCTGTTCCTGCGCGACGATGACATACCGCAGTCAGTTGCCGGAGGTGTGGCCGATGTAGGAATCGTGGGTGAGAACGAGTTTGTGGAGCGCAATGAGAAGGCCGATATCATCAAACGCCTTGGATTCAGCCGCTGCCGTCTGTCGCTTGCCATCCCCAAAGCTATTGATTACAAAGGCCTTGAGTGGTTCAACGGCAAGAAGATTGCCACCTCCTACCCCGGAATCCTGAACTCATTCCTTAAGGAGAAGGGAATTAAGGCCGAGACACACGTCATCACCGGCTCCGTTGAGATTGCCCCCGGAATAGGTCTGGCCGATGCCATATTCGACATAGTAAGTTCCGGCTCAACACTGGTAAGCAACAACCTGCGCGAGGTTGAGGTTGTAATGCAGTCCGAGGCCCTTCTGATAGGTAACCCGGGTATGGATGCCGAAAAGAAAGCCATCCTTGAGGAACTGCTGTTCCGCTTTGACGCAGTAAAGGCCGCCCAGGGCAAGAAATACATCATGATGAACGTCCCTGATGACCGCATGAAAGAGGTCCTGGCCGAACTTCCCGGCATCAAGAGCCCCACGGTAATGCCTCTGGCTACCAAGGGTTGGAGCTCAGTTCACACCGTACTGGATGAGAAACGTTTCTGGGAAATAATAGGCCGCCTCAAAGCCGCCGGTGCCGAAGGCATCCTTGTCCTCCCCATTGAAAAAATGATACTGTAAGCAAAATGATACCAATGGGGTCAGGCCCCAATGGTATCATTTTTCAAAAAACGAAAGAAAATGAACATTGTAAAATATCCTGCTAAAGGCTTGTGGAAAGAACTGCTGAGTCGTCCTGCGCTGAGCGTGGAGGGACTCTATGAGCGTGTCCAGGCTGTGCTTGATAAAGTGCGTAACGGCGGTGACGCTGCATTGCGTGAATTTGAGCTCCAGTTTGATAAGGTCGAGCTTGAATCTCTTGCCGTTAGTCAGGCTGAACTTGATGAGGCTGCTTCATTGGTATCGGCCGATTTGCGTGATGCAATTGACCGCGCTGCACAGAACATCCGCAAGTTCCATGAGTCACAGCTGCCGCAACTGAGCAAGGTTGAGACCACCCCCGGCGTAACCTGCTGGCAGAAGGCAGTGCCCATCACCAAGGTAGGCCTTTACATCCCCGGCGGCACAGCACCACTCTTCTCGACCGTACTGATGCTGGCCATCCCCGCCCGCACCGCAGGCTGCTCAGAGATAGTTCTCTGCACCCCTCCGGGACGTGACGGCAAGGTCAACCCCGCCATACTCTACGCCGCACAGGTGGCAGGAGTGAACCGGTTCTTCAAACTGGGCGGATCACAGGCCATCGCCGCCATGGCGTACGGCACCGAGAGCGTACCCAAGGTATCCAAGATATTCGGCCCCGGCAACCCCTACGTTACCGCCGCCAAGCAGATAGTATCACTCAAGGATGTGGCTATCGATATGCCCGCCGGCCCGTCAGAGGTTGAGGTTATAGCCGATGCCAACGCAAACCCCGCATTCGTAGCCGCCGATCTGCTCTCACAGGCCGAGCACGGACGTGACAGCCAGGTGATACTGCTCACCACATCGGCCCAACTGATTGATAAGGTTCAGGGCGAGGTTGACCGTCAGGTTGCCCTGCTGCCCCGCAACGAGATTGCAGAGGCATCACTGCAGAACAGCCGCATGATACTGCTCAGCAACGATGATGAGATAATTGAGATGACCAACGAGTACGCCCCCGAGCACCTGATCATCCAGACCGCAAATGCTAACGAGCTTGCAGAGCGTGTGGTCAACGCAGGTTCAGTGTTCATCGGCCCCTGGTCACCCGAGAGTGCCGGCGATTATGCATCGGGCACCAACCACACCCTGCCCACCAGCGGCTATGCCAAGGCATACTCAGGTGTGAATATTGACAGTTTTATGCGCAAGATAACATTCCAGCAACTCTCACGCGAGGGCCTCAAAGCCCTTGGCCCGGTCATCGAGACTATGGCCGCCGGCGAGTATCTGGATGCGCACAAGAACGCAGTTACTGTAAGACTGAAAGAACTATGAAACCGCTACAAGAACTTGTAAGACCCAATATCTGGAGCCTGAGTCCGTACACATCGGCCCGTGACGAGTACCAGGGCAAGGAAGCAAAGGTGTTCCTGGACGCAAACGAGAACCCCTACAACACCCCCTTCAACCGTTACCCCGACCCGCTGCAGCGCGATCTCAAGACAAAGATTGCAGTGATCAAGGGCGTCAGCGAGCAGTCCATCTTCTTTGGCAACGGCAGCGACGAGGCCATCGACCTGATGTTCCGCATATTCTGCCGTCCCGGAGTGGACAACGCCGTGGCCATAGAGCCCACCTACGGAATGTACGGAGTGTGTGCCGATATCAACGACGTTGAGTACCGCCGCGTGCTGCTGGATGAGAACTTCCAGCCCGATGCCGACAAGATCCTGGCCGCAGTTGATGCAAACACCAAACTGATATTCTTCTGCTCACCCAACAACCCCAGCGGCAACAACATTGACCGCAGCGTGATTGACAAGGTGCTGGACTCATTTGACGGAATCGTGATTGTAGATGAGGCCTACATAGATTTTGCAGGCGTACCCTCATATCTGCAGCAACTCTCCGAGCGCCCCAATCTAGTTGTGCTCCAGACATTCTCCAAGGCATGGGGAATGGCCGGAATCCGCCTGGGAATGGCGTTTGCCCAGCCGGAGATTATCGGCATCATGAACAAGGTAAAGTACCCCTACAACATCAACCTGCTCACCCAGCAGCGCGCCATGGAGGAGGTAATGCAACACGCACGCGTAAAGGAATGGGTCAGTTCAATTCTCAGGGAACGCGAACGCCTGATGGATGAGTTTGCACGTCTGGATTGCTGTATCAAGGTCTATCCGTCCGATGCCAACTTCTTCCTGGCCCGCGTAAAGGATGCCTCAGCCACCTACAACTATCTGGTTGACAAGGGTATAATAGTACGCAACCGCAGCAAGGTCACACTGTGCGGCAACAGCCTGCGCGTAACCATCGGCACAAAAATAGAGAACAACGCTTTACTTGAGGCACTGCGCAACCATACTTCGGGGCATTAAAAGTCCCAAGTGACATCACGTTTTACAATTCCGGCCGGGTTGCCCGCTATAACTGCATTTGATTCCGGGAATTCCTTATTGAGCAGGCTTCTTGCCCCTACAATAACATTGTCGGCAATTGAAGTGCCTTTGAGTATAAGACATTGTAAACCTATCCAACAATGTGAACCGATATGAATATTCTTGGGAGGATTGGTGTATCGACCATCCTCCAGGATTTTGTGGTAATCTGTGGTATGCAATTCAATACTGTTGGAAAAGAGGCAATTGTCTCCTATGGTAATTTCGCCTCCCTCACATGCATTGAACATAGTCATCTGCTTTTTGTCTGCAAATACAAACGTACTTTTGCCTATTTCCACTTTGTTTTTACCGACACTGATAAAAATCCTGAGACCGGAAAATCTGCAGTTATCTCCAATAATGACGGTATTTCCGGAACCATGTATTTCAAACCGGCAATGGCGTAATACCACATTTCTTCCAATAACTATCCTGTTCCTTCCGAATCCGGCTTTGAACAGTTTTGTAAAAAGAAGATTGTTATGCCTAAAGAACAGGTTGCACAACGTATTGAAAATGCCATAGATACGGGTATTTCTCAGAGCGTGATAGTACAACTTGATCTTTTGCTTGAATTTGTCGGACATTGTATATAATTGCTAATCAGTTAGTAGAAGTTTCAGATTAAGTGGTCATAAAGTTACTGCTTTAAATCTAAAAAAACAGTTCATAAAACGTTTTTAGTAACGGGGATTCCGCAAAAAGAGTATCGTTACGGCTTATTTTGTCGGCTAATAATTGTATTTTCGCATCATTTGCGACACGTAGAAAAAAATATATGAAAAAGAGGGTGTTATTCATAGACCGCGACGGCACCATTGTGGTTGAGCCGTCCGACGAGCAGCTTGACAGCTTTGACAAGCTGGAGTTTGTACCCGGAGTATTCCGCAGCCTCACGTTCCTGCGCCAGCACACTGACTTTGAGTTCGTTATGGCCAGCAACCAGGACGGCCTGGGCACATCATCGTACCCGGAGGCGGACTTCTACCCCACCCAGAACTTCATACTGAACACACTGAAAGGTGAAGGCGTGGAGTTTGATGACATCCTCATAGACCGCCACTTCCCGCAGGACAATGCGCCCACCCGCAAGCCCGGCACCGGAATGTTCGGCAAGTATATGACCGATGAGTACGACCTGGCTGGCAGTTACGTCATTGGAGACCGCGCCACAGACGTGGAACTGGCCCGCAACCTGGGCTGCCGCGCCATCCTGCTGCAGGACAGTGCCGATGGCTTATCGGACGATCTTAAGTCAGTTTGCGCCTTTGCCAGCCGCGACTGGTGGAAGATTGCCGAATTCGTGTTTGCAGGCGAGCGCCGTGCATCGGCCCACAGAGCAACAAAAGAGACTGACATACTGGTTGAGCTCAACATAGACGGCTCAGGCAAGTGCGACATCAGCACCGGCCTGGGATTCTTTGACCACATGCTGGAGCAGATTGGCCGTCACGGAGGTATCGACCTGACCGTCAAGGTAAAGGGTGACCTCTACGTCGATGAGCACCACACCATCGAGGATACCGGAATCGTACTGGGCGAATGCATCCGCAAGGCCCTGGGTGATAAGCGCGGTATAGAGCGCTACGGTTACGCCCTGCCCATGGACGACTGCATGGCTCAGGTAGTACTTGACTTTGGAGGCCGCAGCTGGCTGGTCTGGGACGCCGAATTCAAGCGTGAAAAGATTGGCGAGATGCCCACCGAGATGTTCCTGCACTTCTTCAAGTCACTCAGTGATGCCGCTGCAATGAACCTTAACATCCAGGCCCAGGGCGACAACGAGCACCACAAGATAGAGGCCATCTTCAAGGCCTTTGCCCGCGCCCTCAAGCAGGCAGTCCGTCGCGACATTTGGAACTACACCCTCCCCTCTTCCAAGGGAGTACTCTAGTTCCCGCCAAAGTGTCCCACATCAACCCCGCTCACAACCCGTGTAGCGGGGTTCGTTGTGTTACACCCCCTCATCTAGAGGGTGTGTCCCACGCGCATCGGCCCCACAATACGTTCTATCGCGGGCTGTTGTGTTACACTTTGGCAAGAAACAAAAAAATGCACCGAAAAAGTACCAATAATTATGAAATATTGGTAACTTTACAGCAAACATCATCACTATGAAAACAACATCAGTAGCATTAGGGCCTCATTTTGAGGATTTTATCCAGGCCAGTATCCTTAGTGGCAGATACAACAATGCCAGTGAGGTAGTGCGTTCCGGTCTAAGACTTCTTGAAATTGAGGAGCAAAAGCTTGCGGCTCTCCGGTCTGCAATTCAAGAAGGAATAGACAGCGGAATTGCAGAAGATTTCAACCCAGACACATTTCTAAATACGATGAAGAATAGAAAGAATGGAAAACTATAAACTAACCGTTCAAGCAACCGAAGATCTATATAACATTTGGAAATACACAGTCAATACCTGGTCAGAAACACAAGCCGACAAGTATTATACCAAATTAAAGGCTGCTTTTGAGGAGATTGCATCCAATCCTTTGACTAAAGGAAAACCATACGACCATGTCCTACCGGGATTACGGGCTTTCCATGTAGAAAAACATATGGTATTCTTCCATCACCAATATGAAGGAAACGTACTGATAATACGAATCCTTCACGAAAGCATGGACTTTGTCAGACACTTCTGATTAATGACCCCCTCATCTCGAGGGTGTGTCCCGCGCTCATCGGCCTCACCTTAGGCAAAAATGGTTAACGGATCAGTAACGACCAACCTTGGTAGATCCGCTGGTATACGCAGGGGCGAGACCAGTTTTATTAATTCTCTTGTAAGTTGTCTCCCCCCAAGCCCATGGAGTAGTCTTGCCTGTTTCATAGAAATCAACATGAAATATGCCTTCATAGTTAACAATACCTGGATCTATGGTAAACAGATGAGCGAAGTACTTATTAGTGTATCTGTAACCGTCTACAGTGACAATTGTCGAATCTCCAAACTGATATAAAGTGGTTACAACATTGACCGAATCACCTTCTTCAAAATCTGATATATGATGAAACTCACGGCAAATAGTATCTTTTATGACAGTTGTAGTAATAACTTTCCCGTCATAGTCTTTCTCAACAATTTTTTGCAAAGTATAGTCTACAAAACCGTAACTCCAATTGTCAGTCAGATTCATCAGTTCTTCATCTGTGTCCCAATCTTTTCCTTGGCATGCGGCCAGAGTACACAGAACTGCAACAGAAATATATAATGCTATTTTTTTCATAATGATCAGAATTTATAACTAAAACCAGCCCTGATACCAGGAAAAATCGGAATAACACTGAGTCCATAATCTGTACCCCATCCTAGTTCTGTCATAAAGCCATATTTACTCTCTTTGCCGCCTAATTTCCAGTTGAATCCCAGAATAGTAATTTGTATGGTTGGATGAGGTTCGCCTTCGTAATTTGAATATATATAATCCCAGTATTTGGAAGAATCCAGAATATCGCCTCCAGCCAAGAACTGAGTATACATATTGAACTTTTCCTTCTCCATAATGTCATATCTGATTCCAATCAGAATATTACATTTTCTTGCCGTTTCCCTATTGCTCGAATTATTGACTATATCAATATCTTCAATTTCAGCGGCATGATAGCTAACAGTTGCAAGTAATTCAAGTTTTTTAAAGAAACCTGATTCTGCAATATCATAAGCTAATTCCAATGAATAACATGGATAAATAGTTGATTTGTAAGACTCATCTAGATTATTCAAGGGCTCATCTCTATAATAATCAAAACTCTCAAACCCCATGTCAAAAAATTTCGTATCAATTAATTCATCCACTCCAGGAGTTGAAACGCCCACATTGATCTCAATTTTTCCCTGAGCCTGAACAGCAAGTGGCCGCAATAGGGAAATAGCCAATATAAGAAAACAATATCTCAAATGCATAATTGAAAGAGTTGGTTCCCAAATGTAGACACTTTTTTTAAAAGAACAAAAAAGGGGGATACCCCCAATTGCGACGAACCCCGCTACACTGGTTGTTAGCGGGGTCGATTCGAGAAAAGTTGGCAAAAAGCATTATAATCAGTAGCGACCTACTTGGGGCTTACTTCTTTCGTAATTGTAAAGCGTGCTTCCATCGTCAGACTTCTCATATGTGACTTCGCCCCATGCCCATGGGGTTGTCTTGCCAGTTTCGTAAAAATCAATACGGAACTTGCCTTCATAATTGATGATTCCGGGTTCTATGGTGTACAAATGTGCCCAGAACTCATCGGAATACCTGTATCCGTCAACGACTACAGCGACCGAATCACTTACTTCAACCAATGATGAATGGACATTGACTGAATCTCCTTTCTCTTTGCCAGACAACCATCTCATATCCAGTTTCAGAGTATCCTTCTTAGAGAAAGACATACTTACAGATCCATCCCCCTCTTCAAAAACCGTATCATTAAGCCAGAAGATGTCTATAAATCTTGATACATATAAATATGACCAATCGTCGGTAACACCGGCCAGTGAGTCATCCGTATCCCAATTTCTTCCTTCGCATCCTGTCATAGTCCAGGAAGCGACAATTATAAGCGCAAAATATAATGTAATCTTTTTCATATTATCAGAATAAATAACTGGCACCAATCCTTACTCCCGGAAAAACCGGAATAGAACCCAAACAATACTCTGAACCATAACCCAGTTCAGTCATAAATCCCACATTGCCATTTTTGGGCTTGAATCTGAATCCAAGGAATGTAAGATGCCAACATATGTCTCTTTCACCTAATTCACCTCTATTCACAACATTACCGGTTACGTCCCAATAATCACAACCATTCCTTATCTCTTTACCCAGGAAAGCTTGTGTATACATACAGCATCTGGTGCCGTCAACAATGTGATATCTCACTCCCAACAAACAATCCATCTTAATGGCAAATTCCTTGGTGTCTTTTGTGCCGTAAACAACATTGACATCCTGATAATAAGCCACATGGAGTCCTGTGTAGCCCACTACAGAGAGACGTTTAAAGAAACCTGCGTCTGCCAGTCTGTATGAAATTTCGGCAGATACACTGGGAAACAACGTAGAATTGTAGGATTCTTTACTCAAATCACTCAGAGTCCAATCACCGAGAGCATAGAAATTAAGAACGCCAGGTGCACTATATCTCTTGTTTTCCGTATCGGCAATGGAGTATAAACCTGGCGTGGATATGCCGATATTAAACTCAAAATCTCCTTTTTTCTCTTGCGCCTTTAGAGCAAGCGGACCGAACAAGGAAAAGGCGAATGTTAATAGCAAACAAATTCTCAAATGCATAATAGTTAGAGTTAGTCCCCAAATGTAGATGTTTTTTTTAAAATGACGCAAAGGGGTCGTTTCGTTTTGCGTCATTTTTGAAGGGGTCAGGCCCCAAATGCACGTTTTGACTGCTCAAGGGCAGCAATTACCTTGTCACACCAGGCATCGAACTCCGGATCCTCAGTCTGGCACTCCTTATGCGCAAGGACGTAATCCAGAGTGCGGCCGATACCCTGCTCCGGAGTGATGGTGGCGCAGAATCCGGGCACGGCGCGCTTAAGTTTGCTGTTGTCAAACAGCACGGTGTGCGCCTTGTCGCCCCAAAGTTCACCTGTATAATTGTACGGAGCCACATCAATCAGATACTGTGACGATACATAATAAGGATGCAACTCCACGCCCAGATGCTTGGCAACTATCTGATAAATCTGGTTCCAAGTAATTGATACATCGGTAGTTATCTGGAACGCCTCACCAATGGCACGCTCATTACCCATAAGGCCGATGAACCCGCGCGCAAAATCCTCGTTGCAGGTAATAGTCCAAAGCGATGTTCCGTCGCCCTGAATGATGACCGGCTTGCCCTCCATGATACGCTTCACCACCTGCCAACTGCCTTTGGAGCCGTGAACAGCCAGCGGAACCGCACGCTCATCGTATGTATGGCTGGGGCGGATAATGGTTACCGGGAAACCGTTCTCACGGTACATGCGCATCAAAAAATCCTCGCACGCAATCTTGTTGCGCGAATAGTCCCAATAGGGATTGGCCAGCGACGTGCCCTCGGTAATCACATAATTGGCCGGCATCTTGTTGTAAGCCGATGCCGAACTGATATACATATACTGCTTTGTCTTACCCTTGAACAGCCGGTAGTCACGCTCCACCTGCTCGGGCACAAACCCAATGAAATCACAAACCACATCAAAGGTCATATCCTTAATGAGCCTGGCCACGCCCGCCTCATCGTTGTTGATATCGGCCTTCAATACCTTTACGTTTTCAGGCACGCGGTCGCTGCGGTTGCCGCGGTTAAGAAGATAGAGCTCACAGCCGTGTGCGACCAGTTGTCTCGTGATTGCGGAACTGATAGTCCCCGTTCCGCCAATAAACAATGCTTTCATATTCAGGTTAGTTGGTTTTATGCAAATGTAGCAAAAAAGTGACGCAAAGGGAAACGACCCCTTTGCGTCACTTTTGCATCAGAGCGGGATATTGAGCTTGAGGGTGATGTTGCGTCCGGGATTGCGGATGCCAACGTACTTAAGGCGGCTCAAGTGATCAACATAGACCTTATCTGTCAGATTATCAGCGATAAGGCTGAGTTGTGCCACACATTTGCCCTTACACATTATGTCCGTATGGGCCGATGCCCCAACGAGCAAATATGCATCGGTTGCAGTCTCGGTTCCCTGCAGATAATGATCCTGCCTGAAATGATGGTCAGCACGCACAGACAGATAGCTGTTGTTCATAATCCTGCCCGAATGGGTTATCTCCCATTTCACCTCGGCACCCACCTTGGGCGCAGGGATAAGCGGCATGTCACTTGACTGGAACTTGCCGCGCACGTATGAGAAATCGGCCCCCAGATGCAGGGCGTGAAACGGATGGCAATCGGCAGCGAATTCCGCCCCGTACAGCAGTGCATCGGTTGCATCATAACGGTACTCGTCATAGCTCTCAATAACATTGCCTGTCCGCAAGGCGTAGATATAGTTGTCAATGCGGTTGCAGAACAAGGCAGCAGTCAGAGACACGTGCTGCAACTGTAAATCAGCCCCCAGATCACCCTGCAGGCTGAATTCGGGATCAAGCCGGTTGTTACCCTTCTCATAACGTACGGTTCCCTCATGGACACCGTTCGATGCCAGTTCGCTCAGGTTTGGAGCACGGAATCCGCGAGCCACGTTTGCCCTCAGATTCAGGTTCCTGGCCGGAGAATAAACCAGGCCGATGCTACCGGTCACACCTGTAAAGTCACGTTCAAAAGCATCAAACTTATCCTCAAGATAAAGGCTGCTCAGATGGCGCATATCGGCCCTGACACCTCCAGCCAGCGTAAAGCGGTCCCAGTTCTTTGTAGTTGTCACGAACAGTCCGGCATCAAACAGACGGTATGCAGGGATGAGCACCTCCTCGCCCAGATTATCACTCACCTGGTACATTCCGCCCACGCCAGCCGCCAAACGCCAGCCGTCGGCAAACTCATCGGTGGTGTAGCGCACATCATAATTCATGGTTGAGAGTTTGAAATCAAGCTCAGCCTCATCGGCCTCCTCAAACTCATGACGGCGGTTCTGTTGCAGGCCGATAAGCAGTTTCATGCTGCCGGGACCCATCACAAAAGAATTGTCCAGCACCGCCTTGTAGTGATGTACCTGCTGGAACGGCAGTTCTACGGCATATCCTGTGGGACCTTCCAGTTCTCCGTCCTCGTAACCTTCGGTCATGCCCGGAGTAAGGTGGTAATAGCCCAACGTAAGTCGTGAAAATCCCCAGTCGCGGTTCAGACCCACCTTGCCGCTGGCCGCGCGCTCCCGAAACTGAGTACCCGGCACAAGCCCGTCGGCGGAGTTGCGGAACGCGTGTGCGTACTTATCGGTAAAGCGAACGTCCCAGACGGTTCCGCCGAGGTTGCCGCTCTGATGTAAAGAATAGGCTGCCAGGCCGCTGTTGGTCTGATACTCACTCGTTACTCCGCCCCGGATCTGGCCGGGTTCGGGGAACGGATTGGGGTTGAGAATTATTACACCTGCCAGCGCATCGGACCCGTACATGAGGCTGGCCGGACCTTTCAGGATTTCGGCACTACCCACTGTCTCGGCATCCACCTCGATTCCGTGTTCATCGCCCCACTGCTGTCCCTCCTGCCTTATTCCGTCGGCCAAAAGAATGACCCTGTTGTATCCCATGCCGCGAATGACAGGTTTGGAGATGCCGCTGCCGGTGGTTACCTGACTCACTCCGGGTATGGTTGCAATCGCATCTATGATATTGGTCGATGCCTTGCTCTTGAGTGTCTGTGCATCGGCCACGCTTATGGCCGACGGGGTCTGGCTCAGGCGGCTGGTTCCGGTCAGTCCCGTGACTGTGATTTCATCGAGTTTAAGGTGTTTATAGAATATATCGGTACTGTCTTGTGAATATGCGGCAGTATGCGCTGCTATGCACAGCACAGCCGCAATGATAATATTTCTTTTCATTGTGGATTTATAGTATCTTAATTAATAATGGCATATAAGGACTATTTGCGAAAACAGCCCATTCACACTGATTATCAGCAAGATACTATTGGAGGAGCACGGGATTTGGATCGTTCCTGACAACCTGCCTGGAGGCTTACGGGAACGGCAGGGCAGTCAACGCCCTGAACTACAGAAATGACTGGCTGAGCCGTGGGAGTAATCTCCAACTGGACAGCAGAAATGAATCGGCATATCCGGCAGTCATCAATTCCGTCATGATTTATAAAGATGTAATGGGAACTGTGTCCCTCGCTTATCTCACAGACGGAGTTATGCGGAGGAACAGGATGATGACGGTGAAACGATGCAAGCAGCAGCGCCTGCACAAATACCGCCAGCAGCACAATGGCTGACAACCTTCCACTCCTGTTCCTGATCATCATATGACGCCGCAAATATACAAAAATGACGCAAAGGGGTCGTTTCGTTTTGCGTCGTTTTTGCCAAAGTGTCCCACAACAACCCCACTCACAGCGCTTGTAGCGGGGCTCGTTGTGTTACATACCCGATTCCTCAGTTGCGGATAAGGCCGGTCCGATAAGCTTGCAGCAGGGCGCGGAGATCCTCCACGCGGGACATCAGGCGGCGGCCCTTGTCGGTGTCACGCACCAGAATTTGCTGTTCTGAATACTCTACCACCTGCGTGGCGGCAATCACATCCATGCCCTGGGCGATAGACTGCTGGATGGATTCAAACGGATGGTGCCGTACCAGGCGCATTCCGTGTGAGTTGAAAATCAGCGTGTAACCTGCTATTCCGGTCTGCTGGTGGTAAACCTTTGAGAATCCGCCGTCAATTACAAGTAGTCGGCCATCGGCTTTGATGGGACTCTCGCCGCTGGACTCCTTTACGGGGATGTGGCCGTTGATTATGTGGGCGTGCTCAAGCTCCGTGATTCCGAATTCGCGCAGTATCATCTCGCAGATGTCGCGGCGGTTCTTGAGGCGGTAATAGTTTCCCTTTTCCTCAAAATGTGTCTCTTTCTCTGCCAGGAAATAGCGCTCAAAGGTGGCCATGCGTTTCTTGTCGAAGGGGGGCGATACGGGTCCGCACCATAGATACCAGAACAGGTCCTGCCCGTACTGTTTCAATGGGTCGTCGTCCGATGCATAATACGCGGTACGGACGTATTTATCTATTGTGTCGAACAGCTCACGACCCTTATAATCAACACCTTGGATGTTCATGGACGCCAGCGTTCCGTCCTCGTTCAGAGGCACGCTGCCGTGATATAGCAGGTTGTTGTTGTGCACCAGATAGAGCGATCCGTGCTCAAAGAGGCAGTCCATGTGACGGGCCAGCGCCTTGCTGTTGCAGAAACTGTGTGTGAGGCGGTCTATCACGTTCTGCTCGGCCGGAGTCAGTTTATAAGGATCTTTGGGGTCAACGGTGGGGAAGTTTGTATCGAGCAGCTTATACTCCTTTTCACCGATCTTTATCACTCCGCGCTTGAAATCAATCTTATCCAGC
>JAFXMB010000087.1 GCA_017530735.1 Bacteroidaceae bacterium
GACTATATCACTGGACGGTAGTCTGAGTTACAATCACTCAACAAATGATGTTGATCCCAGGAACAACATGGATACCTATGATTACAGCTACGGTACAAGTGTTATGGCATACATTCCCTGGCGTAACATGCGTCTGGGTTCAGACCTCAACATGAACAGCCGTCGTGGTTACACCGGTGACATGAACAGGGATGAACTTATCTGGAATGCTTCACTGTCATTCTCATTCCTTAAGGGTAACAAGGCCAGTCTGTCACTTGCAGCATATGATATCCTGCATCAGCGCAGCACAATCAGTCGTTCAATGAGTACAACATCAATCTCTGACTCAGAGACTAAGAACATTACCAGCTACTTCATGGCAACTCTGACTTACCGTCTGTCACTCATGGGTGACCGTAACTCACGTCAGCAGCTTCGTGGCCGTGGCGGCATGGGCGGCGGCTTCGGCGGCGGCATGGGCGGCTTTGGCGGCGGCATGGGCGGCTTCGGCGGCGGCTTTGGTGGCGGTATGATGTTCTAATCATCTGCACAACGCATCACACATCAGGGGACTCTTTCGGGTCCCCTTTTTTTTGTGCACACTCCTCCCACTGGTCACGCGTGGGTGCGAGACTCCCCAATACTATGAGGTCCTTTTTCCTAATTGTGCAAAACAGGAGCATTTCCATCCTGATAGAAAAGAACAGCGCCCGATATAATCGGACGCTGTTTCTATCATTAGTTGAAGTTTTTTACTTGGTGGGGGTGAGCTTTATGATACCGATGGAGTTCTCGGGGAGGGTTAGGGTGAACTGCTTCTTGATGGTGCCGTAGTTTTTGGTGTGGGGTACTACGGCTTCGGTGTAGCTTACGCGGTTACGGTTGCCTCCGAATCCTCCGAAGGGGCCGGGACGGCCTCCCTGCAGCTGCTGTGCCTGGGGCTGTGCTCCGGCAAAGCTGTTCAGGTCTCCCTGGTTCTTGATCTTTGTATCGTGTGATGAGATGAAGTCTACCGTTGCTGTGTACTTCTTGCGCTTCTGACCCTTGCCCATGTTGATGGTGAGTTCCTTGTCTACGGCCTCGGAGTTGACGAACTTGATGTAGATCTCACCGGTCTCTGTATCAACTGTGGGTGATGTGTAGACGGTGGCATCGGCCTCGGTGCCGTTCATTACGTCGGTCATCTGGAAGGCGCGGTTGCCGGCCTCGCTGAAGAGTGCCTGATAGTAGTAGTTGGTGGTGCGCCACATGCCGCGGTTGTCGAACCAGATCAGGTTGGAGTTCCACTTGTTGTAGCCCTTCTTGCAGAGCAGGGGAGCATAGGCAGCCATCACAACCATGTCGCTGTTGCGCTCCAGACTGGTCCAGTAAGCGGCCTCAGCCATAGCTGATGCATAATCGTTGTTGCTGTTGTTATTGGCAAACTCGCCTACAAATACGCGGGTGGGGCGCTTGCGGTCATAGGTCAGGCCGTCGGCTCCGCGAACCTTATCGGCATGGTAGCGGTCACCGTTGGTGTAGAACCACTGGTTGTTGCGGTAGTAGTGCTCATCGACAACGGTGTTCTGATACTTGGTGTCAATCTCGTGCATGTTGGCATTGAACTCGGGACCATCGGCGGCTGAACCTGCGGTAGAGACGATGATGATATCGGGATACTTGGCCTGCACCTCTTTATATATGATGTCAAAACGCTCCCAGAACTCAGGTCCCTTGTTTTCGTTACCGATGCCCAGGTACTTGAGGTTGAAGGGCTCGGGATGTCCCATATCGGCACGCAATTTACCCCATTTGGTATCGGTGCCGCCGTTGCAGAACTCGATGAAGTCAAGGGCATCGCATACGAATATGTCGTGGAAACGCTTGCGGTCGGCCTCGGTCTCCAGCGGTGCAATGTACTGGTGGCCTGCAAACTGGCAGGTTACGCCGTTGTTGAGAACGGGCAGGGGAGTTGCTCCAAGTGACTCTGCCATAAGCAGATACTCGTAGAATCCTACGTACTGTGATGTCCAGTAACCCCAGTGGTTGCGGAAACCTATACGCTCCTCCTCGGGGCCTACGGAGTTCTTCCAGAAGGGCTGGCCAAAGTAGTTGGTACCCTCGCTGGCGCATCCGCCGGGGAAACGCATGAATGTGGGGTGCAGATCAGCCAGTGCCTGCATCAGATCCTTACGGAAGGGACCGAACTTACCCTCTTGCCACAGCTGTGATGCCTCGGGCAACAGGGTTACATAGTCAAGCCAGAATGTGCCGGCTGCATCGGCCATGATGGCCAGACGGCTGTCAACAGAGCGCTCGGCCTTGAGCTGGCCGGTGTATTTCTGCCAGTCGTTCTTGAGGCCTGAAATTGTAATTACATTTGAGTTTGCCTGTCCGTTGGCATCCTCAAGACAAACCTTGATGGTGCCGGGGTATGACTGGCCTGCCAGATAGAGGGTAAGGTCATAGCTTACGCCCTGCACGGCGGGTATGGATGCCTTCTGGGTGTTGTTTGAGTAGTAGCCGCGGCGGTCATTAGGTGCGGTGCCGTAACCGTTGGCTGCTATTCCGAATCCCTGACCGGCATCCTCAATGTCAAACTTGACGCTGTACTGGGCGTAGCGAAGCTCATCGTCATACTTATCGTTAGGATCAAAGTCATAGTAACGTTTAAGGTCCTTTACCAGAGGCTTATCGGCAACGGCGTGAGCCAGACCGGCAGCACCGTCCTTCTTGATTACTGTCCAGCCAAAGAATACGGTATCGGAATATGAGAACTCCTTCTCTTTGTCACGTACGGGTGCATCGGGCACATTGTATGCCTGGAAAGAGTGGTTCTGGATAAGCTGTGCGCAGATTCCGCCGTCAAGTGACTGGTTGATATCCTCAAAGAATATACCGGCCAGAGTGGGGCTTACCTCAATACCTAAGCCCTTCTTCTTGAGGTTCAGGGTGACTGAACGCTCCTGAACGGGCTTGAATCCCTGCAGCTGGAGCATCTTCTCGGCCATGCGGTAACCCATAAGGCGCATACCCTCGGTGCTGAAGTGGAACTGGTCACCGGTGCTCTCGCAGCCCAGTGATGAGATTACGTAACCGTTCTTCATGACCTTGGGCAGGTTGGCCAGCACTACTTCGTTGAAGGCAGCGCAAACGCCGCCCTGCTCAGCCTGCTTAAGTTCACCGGCCAGCAGAGGTATCTCGTCGGGGTTCAGACCCAGATCGGCGCAGAGGTCATCATGTATCTTCTTGAGTCGTGCGCACCACTGGTCATCGTCGGGGTTGGATTCACCCTGATGTACCAGCATACCCTTTATGACACCGCTCTTCTGAGCGATCTTGGCCAGATCGACAATGCGCTGATAGCAGTTCATATCATACTCCTTGGCCATATTCACAAGCCAGTTGCGGCTGGGATCGGCGGCCTCCATTGCAAGGTACTCCTCGCAGGCATCCTTGTCCCAGAGTTCCAGCTTGGCGCCGGCTACAGAGACGTTGATTACACCTACACGGTACTGCTCGGGGAGCTCCTCAATCATCTTGCGGCCAAAGAAATCGACCGGACCCATGTTGTTGCTCTGACGGCAGATAGGGGGTGTTGCGGTATACCATTCACCTTTTACGCGGTTGTAACGCGGCATATCCACGGCCGATACAAACTGGAAACGGGGGTCGTTCCAATCCTTATCCTGATCGGCAGGAGTGGCGCCGGCCTCCATGTTGGACTGGCCAAAGCACAAGTAGATAAAGAAATTGGGGTCAGGCGTCTGAGCCTGGAGCGACAAAGCCGTAAAGACCGTTGCCGCAAACAGCAATAGTTTCGTTTTCATACAGTTATAGGGTTTATTTGTTGTCCTTTAAAGAATCAAGTCTTTCTTTCTCCTCCTGTTCCATGGCTTTCTGGCGGGAGTTGTTCTCATGGAAAAGGAATGATGATGCAAGCACCAGTATCACAATGAACGTAACCAATGCGGATACCCAAATCAGTCCCACACCCACTGCAATACCTATTATACTGGTTGCGAATATGCTGGCCGCGGTCGTCAAGCCGGACACGTCGTACTTGTTTTTGATAATCAGACCTGCGCCGATGAAACCTATGCCGGTAACGACCTGGGCTGCAATTCGGCCCGGATCACCGTTTATCAGGTTCAGATTGGTCTGGCAGATCCATATTGATGCGAGTGTGGCCAGCGTCGAGGCCATGCAGATTAGCATGAATGTCCTTACTCCGGCGGGGTGTTTGTGTATGTATCGTTCAATTCCAATGCAGCAGCCAAACAGAGCGCTGATAAGGATTCTGGTTATAGCAATACTTTCGGTCAGCATAATAGTAGGTTATATCTATTTGCAAAAATAATCTAAGATTCTTATCTTTACAAACAATTACTAATCGCTTTATGAGAAAGATATTTGTTGTGTTGTCAGCATTGTTGCTGACAGTCAGCCTGAAGGCGCAAATAATTAAAAAGGACCAAATCAATGCCGATAACCTTAAGAAAATGGCAGGTTCCGTTTATGCTTATGAAGCTCCAACTGAGCCTCTTACTCCTGCTCCCAAGGGATTCAAACCGGTTTATCTGACACATTTCGGCCGTCACGGCTCACGTTTTCTGGACAACGCGTCCAACTACGACCGTCCGTACAATATCCTGAAGGAGGCCGATGACGCCGGTGCACTGACAGATTTCGGTAAGGACGTGTTGCGCCGTGTGGAGATAATCCGTGCCGAGGCCGATCAGCGTGCAGGTGACCTTACACAGAAAGGTATGCAGCAGCACCGTGACATAGCCCGCCGTATGGTAGAGAACTATCCGGCACTGTTTACCAATGACAAGATCATCATGGCCCGTTCCACCACATCACACCGTGTGCTGGTAAGTGAGTATTCGGCCCTGATGCAGATTCTGCGCATGCGTCCCAAGATAAAGTTTGACTATGACTCCAGCAACCACGATGAGCCCTGGATGTACACAGAGGATAAGGGCGTATCGGCCCATAAGCGGAAGGCCAGTGCCGCAGTATCGGAATTCAACCAGCGTCACACGCATCCGGAGCGTCTCATGAAAGCCCTGTTCAAGGACCCTGAGTACATCAAGACTGCCGGCGGACGTGACCAGAGCAACAGTCTCTATACATCCCTTTACGATTTGGCATCATATGTGCAGGGATCGGACCCCGGTGTTGACCTTAATGACGTATTCACATATGACGAGTGGTATGACCTGTTCCTTATGAACAACATGCGCTGGTACTCACAGGGCGGTTATACACCGCTTACCGACAACGTGGTGCCTTACGGCCACTGCGCAACCCTGCAGAACTTCATCGATTTTGCCGATGAGGCCCTGGCCGGAAACGGCGTGAGCGTGATGCTGCGTTACGGTCATGAGGTTACACTTATGTCATACTTCTGCCTGCTGGACCTGAACGGTTCAGGTTACAGCACCGATGATCTGGAGACAGTGGCCGACCATTGGGCTGCATATAATCTGGCTTATATGGGCGGTAACGTTCAGTGGGTATTCTTCCGCGACAAGAAAGGAAACGTTATCGTAAAGTTCCTTCTTAATGAGCAGGAGGCAACGCTTCCGGAGTCGGTTCCGTTCTACAAGGACGCCAAGGGTAAGGAGCAGCGCCCGTATTACCGCTGGGAGGATGTAAAGAAGTTCTATCTTGACAAGATTGCCTATTGGGAGGATTTCAAGGCGCATGACGAAACACCTGTCGAGGAGACTCCCCGCCGCAGTTACCGTCAGGAAATCAGTACAAGTTCAAACTAACCAAGTAACCCTAATATTAACCTTATGAGAATTGTTAAAGTATTGGCCTTAGGGGCAGTAGTGCTGTCTCTAACGGCATGCGGAGGCGGAAACTCCAAGTATGAGTATCCCTTCCAGAATCCCAATCTTAAGATTGAGAAGAGAGTTGAGAACCTGCTCTCACTGTTGAGCCCCGAGGAGAAGGTGGGACTCATGATGAACGGTTCAATCTCTGTTGACAGCCTTGGCATTCCCGCCTACAACTGGTGGTCGGAGGCTTGCCACGGTATCTGCATGAACGGTGCTACCGTATTCCCGCAGGCAATCGCACTTGCCGCCACATGGGACGATGCACAGCAGTTTGAGGTTTACACCGCAGTGTCCGATGAGGCACGCGCGCATTGGAACACATCGGACCACAACCAGTTCGGCAAGACCCGCGCTACCGGCGGTGCATGGCATCAGGGACTCTCGTTCTGGTGCCCCAACATCAATATATTCCGTGACCCGCGCTGGGGACGCGGCCAGGAGACCAGCGGCGAAGACCCGTACCTGACAGGTAAGATGGGAACCGCTCTTGTAAAAGGTATGCAGGGCGACAACCCCAAGTACTACAAAACACACGCCTGCGCCAAGCACTATGCCGTTCACAGCGGTCTGGAGGCTGACCGTCACCGCTTCAATGTAAGCGTAAGCCAGCGTGACCTGTGGGAGACCTACCTGCCTGCATTCAAGACTCTGGTAACCGAGGCTAACGTACAGGAGGTTATGTGCGCATACAACCGTTATGAGGGTGAGCCCTGCTGCGGCAGCGACCGTCTGCTGACCGATATCCTGCGCAACAAGTGGGGATTCAAGGCTCTGGTTGTATCTGACTGCGGTGCCATCAACAACTTCTACACACGCGGCCAGCATGAGACTCATGAGAATGCCACCGATGCAAGTATCGACGCTGTATTGTCAGGAACCGACATTGAGTGCGGTACCAGTTACAACGCTCTGGTTCAGGCAATGAAGGACGGTAAGATAAATGAGGCCGATATCGACGTATCACTGCGCCGCATACTGCGTTCACGCTTTGAACTGGGTATGCATGATCCCGTTGAGATGGATCCCTGGAAGGATCTGGGTGCTGATGATATAAGCAGCCCCGCACATGCTGCACTGGCTCACAAGGCTGCCGATGAGGCTATGGTTCTGCTCAAGAACGATGGTAATATCCTGCCTCTCAAGAAGGAGGGTCTGACAATCGCAATAGTAGGTCCCAACGCCGACAACGTATCAATGCAGTACGGTAACTACAACGGTACTCCTACACGCGAGAACCAGATTTCAATCCTTCAGGCCATCCGTGCCAAGGCTCCTAACGCCAAGATCATCTACGAGCGCGGCTGCGAACTGGCCGATGACTACCTGACCGTTAACCATCTTGGTGACCTGAACAACGGCCGCGGACTCTATGCAGAGTTCTGGAACAACACCACCATGAGCGGTAAGGCTGTAAATGCCGGTTTCTACAATGAGATCAACATGCGCACCATGGGTGACTACCGTTTTGCCGACAATGTTGAGATGACCAACTTCTCAGCCCGCATGACCGGTACCTATGTTGCAGACTTTACTGGTGACCTGAGTTACAACCTGCGTGGTAATGACACCTGGAAACTGATGGTAAACGGAAAGGTTATTGCCGAGCAGAAGCAGCCCATGCAGGGCCGTGGCGGATTCGGTCGCGGACAGCAGGCTCAGGCTCCGTCGTTCAAGGTCGTCAAGGGACGTACCTATAATATTGAACTCCAGTACACCAAGGGTGAGAGTGGTTCAGCATACCTGACATTCGAGCTCAGCCAGCGCAAGCTTGCTGAATTCAACTCAGTTGCACAGAAGGTTAAGGATGCCGATGTAATCATCATGGTATCAGGTATCTCGGCCCGTCTGGAGGGTGAGGAGATGCGCGTCAACTACGAGGGATTCTCAGGTGGTGACCGCACCAAGATTGAGTTGCCCAACGTACAGCTCAAGCTTCTGGAGGCAATGTATAACACCGGAAAGCCTGTCATCCTGGTTAACTGCTCAGGTTCAGCCATCGGATTCGGTGCCGTTGAGAACCAGTATCAGGCTCTGCTGCAGGCATGGTACGGCGGTCAGGCCGGTGGTCTGGCTGTTGCCGATGTACTGTTCGGTGACTACAATCCCGCAGGCCGTCTGCCGGTTACCTTCTACAAGAGCACAGACCAGCTGCCCGATGTAGAGGACTACAACATGGATCACGGCTTTACATACCGTTACTTCAAGGGTGAGCCTCTGTACGCATTCGGTTACGGTCTGAGTTACACCACATTCTCATACGGTGAGGCAACTCTGTCAAAGCAGAGCATCAAGGCCGGTGGTTCAGTAGACATTACCGTTCCTGTTACCAATACCGGTAAGATGGACGGCGACGAGGTTGTTCAGGTCTACATCAAGTCACTTGACAATCCTGCTGCTCCCATCAAGTCTCTCAAGGGATTTAAGCGCGTGAATATACCCGCAGGCCAGACCGCACAGGTTAAGATCACTCTTGAGCCCAAGGCATTCGAGTACTACGATGAGAAGATTGACGAGCTGTCAGCAATGCCCGGCCGCTATCAGATTCTGTATGGTCCCTCATCGCTTGACAAGGACCTCAAATCCCTTGCTTTCGTAGTAAAGTGAGCAAAATAGTACCAATGGGGTCAGGCCCCAATGGTACTGTTTTTGAAAAATGATACCAATGGGGCCTGACCCCATTGGTATCATTTTGTGTCTACTTGGAGGCGAAGTTCGCGGAACGGACGGGTGGGGTCGTTGGTGGTGAGGTTGATGGAGCCTAACGTGGCGTTGTGGGGTATGTTGGAATTGGTGATGGCAACCGTGACCTTGAGTTCCTTTCCGGGTTTGATTACCTGACCGGTCTGAATGCTTATAGCGGTGCCCTCCATGGGCTCTACGTTGCGGAAAATGAGGTCGGCATTGCCGGTGTTGCCAATGATGATGGTTTTCTTGTAGATCTTGCCGGGTGCCTTCTGACCAAAGTCCACGTAGGAGGGTTCAATCCGCATTACGGGTTTGTTCTTGTCCTCCTGTGACAGTTTCTCAATCCTTAAGGCATTTACAGGAATGGGTACCTGGCTTTTTACACCGTCCACTACAACCCATACGGTGTCACGTGCCATTCCGAAATGGTTCTTGCCCCGGCCTATGTTATATGTGATACGGATACTGGCTACATCCTGCGGAGTAACGATTTCGGGGCACTCTACAGACATTCCGTTACGGTTCCCGGTGGTTACGACTGACAGTTTTGCGGTCTTGTCACCTACGTTTGCAACCCTTACTATCCTGGTTACCTTCTCACCCTGGGTTATGTATCCGAAGGGGCAGTTCTTGGCGTTGGTCTTGACGGTACCGGCCAGAAGGTGGGGGTAGATCTGTTCCAGGCCCATGGGGATGGGATTTACATCGGCCGTAATCATTAGGCTGGCGTAGTTGCGGCGGTCTTTGGTGAATATCTCAACCTCGCGCAGTACACGGCCTTCGGTACGGGACGGGTCAAACGCAACGGTAAGTTCGCCATACTCACCTCCTGCAACGGGCTGGGTGGAGTAGAGCACCGTAGTGCAGCCGCAACTGGTGGCTACATTGTCTATCTGGATGGGGTTGTTGGATATGTTCGTGAACCTGAAGGTGTGCTGAACGACTCCGTCGGCCTCGTTTATCTGGCCGAAATCCCACTCATATGTCTCAAATACCAAGGCTGAGTTGAGTTCCTCCTGAGCATGGGCTATGCTGACGGAGAGTGCCAGTATTGCGGTAAGTAAAGCTTTGGTTTTCATAGTCTGTAGTAGTTTCTTTCGTGTTTTATAGTTGTAATGGGGCCGTGTCCCGGGTATACGACAGTCTCATCGGGCATGGTGAGCAGTTTTGTGCGGATACCGTTCATAAGAGCCTCGTGGTTTCCGTCAGGAAAATCAGTCCTGCCGTAACTGCCCTGGAAAATGACATCGCCTGTAAATACGCAGTTCTGCTCCTTATTCCAGAATACCAGACTGCCTGGCGAATGGCCGGGTACATGCAGTGCATGGAGGGTGGTGTTGCCAAAAGAGACTGAATCTCCTTCGTTGATCACGTTTTCCGGCTCAATTGGGTTGACATGACCTTTATAGTCTATTCCAAAAACCGATAACCGGGCACTCATGGTCCTTATCCAGGGCATATCCAGATCGTTGGCACGTGCTTTTACACCATAAGTCTCCTCTACAAAATTGTTGCCGAATACGTGGTCAAAATGCAGATGCGTGTTCAATAACAGTTTTACTTGTAATGAGTTGTCTTTGATGAATGAGGCCAGTTGATCTGTCTCACCCGGATAGAAACAGCCGGGGTCGATGACTGCGGCCTCCTTAGTCTCATCCCAGATAACATAGGTGTTGACCGGAAGGAAGTTGAATTCAAAGCACTTAACCTGCATTATATCTGTACGTAGACGGTTTTCTTGTCCTTAAAGAATTCCTCGTTGAAGTATAGGCTTATCTCGGTGATTTCGGCCACCTTTCTGAACTGGGCGGCCTCGGTGCTAAGGTCTCCGCCCTTGAGGCAGATTACACCGTTGGGATAGGCGTTGCGCTGTGTCTTGCGGTCCAGCATATGGCCGGCAACCTGGCAGAGGTCGGGCAGGGGCATTACGCCTCGGGACAGTATGAACTCATACTTGTCCTTGTCCTCCTGGGCGCGCTCATGGCGGCAGATTACATTCTTGAGACCAATCTGAGCAGCAATATCCTGAGCTACACGTACCTTTTTGCCGATGCTGTCAATGAGTGTGAAGCTGCACTCGGGGAACAGTATGGCTAGCGGTATGCCGGGCAGTCCTCCGCCGGTTCCGACATCGGCCAGACGGGTACCCGGAGCAAACCTTATGACCTTGGCGATAGCCATGGAATGGAGTATGTGATGCTCATACAGATTGTCAATATCCTTGCGTGATATGACGTTTATCTTGCTGTTCCAGTCTGTATATAACGGACCGAGAGCCTCCAGTTGCTCATACTGAAGGCTCGTCAGGTCCGGAAAATATTTCCTTATAAGCTGCATTTATTTGAGATAATAGGTAACGGTGGTTACAACGCGTACGTTCTTTATCCACGGAGTGTTGCTGTCACGGTCATAGATTGAGAACTGGCCCTGTGAGGCGGTCTGGATCTTGCCCAGCTTGGAGCCGGAATCATCGGCAAACTTCTGGGCTACCTCACGTGCGTTGCGGGTGGCTACCTCAACCATCTGAGGCTTGAGCTCATTCAGGCCGTTAAAGTCATACTGAACACGGTACTCATAGTCATTACCGCCTATGGCAATGCCTTTCTTGAGCAGGTCTCCCTGTTTGAGAATGAGCTGGCGAACAAGATCAACATTGTCGGAACTCACGGTTACAACCTGCTGCATCTGGTAGCGGTTGGCTATGTACTCGTTTGAGTAGCGGTTTGCGGTACGGTCATATACAGTAGGAGCAGTGGTGCTTATCTCGCTGTCCTTGATTCCGCCTTCCTTAAGGAACTTTACAATCTCGTTGCTCTTCTTTTCCATTGTTGAGTAGAGCCTGACAAGGTCATTATCAACATCCTGAATAACCAGGGGCCAGATAACGTGGTCGGCCATAACCTCCTGAGTGGCAAGGCCTTTTACATTTACAACACGTTTTGTGCCGGTAAACTTTCCGACAGATAGGATAATGCAGACACCCAGTGCCAGCAATCCCCAGAAATTGGTTGAATTCTTCATAACGCCTGTACTATTGGAAAATTAATTATTCAAGGTGTAAAGTTAGGTATTTTTTTCTCATATTTGCAAATACAGTACTTATTGCTAACCTTATTACAACCAATATGAAACAGATTCTTAAATGGACTATTGCCGGCATGGCTATAATGTTGGCAGGTGTTACCGTTCATGCCCAACACACGTTTGCCAACCCTCTTGACGTGGTGGTAGGTAATGAACCGGCCATCAGAGGCGGTGAACCCGTAGTAATCATCTTTGAGGATAACTATTTCCTCTTTGTATCCCACAGGCGCGGATACTGGTATTCCCAGGATTTCCGTGACTGGACCTATGTTGATGCTCCCGGTTATCCTGCCGGTGTGGTATCGGTCGTGGAGATGGACGGTAAGCTGATAGGCTGCTCCATGAATAACCGTAACGTCTATCGCGCCATAGATCCCTATAAGGGAGAGTGGGAGAAGATAGGAGAACTCAGCAGTGACCGATACGGTGACGCCAACATGTTTGTGGATGATGACGGCCGCCTGTACATGTACTTTGGCTGGTCTCAGATTATGCCGTTCCAGGTAGTGGAACTTGACAAGGAGACATTCAAGGAGAAGGGTGAGCCCAAACCGCTGTTCTGGAGTGACATCAAGAACCACGGATTCGAGGTACGCAAGCCTGAGGACGTGATCTATTCCATATTCAACGGTCGCCGTGACTACGGCCCCGAGGAACTTCCCTGGATTGAGGGTCCCTACATGATCAAGCACAACGGCAAGTACTATCTGCAGTACGCAGCCATCGGCCTTGAATTCATCTCTTATTCACATGGCGTATATGTATCGGACAGCCCCATGGGCCCGTTCACATACAGCGAGCATAATCCGCTCACTTTCAAGACCAGCGGTTTCCAGGTTGGTGCCGGACACGGCAGCACTTTCAAGGACAAGAAGGGTAACTTCTGGACCATCTGCATGATTCCCGCACAGTATGGTGAGGGTGGACGCGGATCAGAACTGGCCATCTATCCGTCGGCTGTCGACAAGCAGGGCGTGATGTACTCCAACACCGCTCTGGGTGACTATCCCCAGTATTATCCCGATGAGCGCAAGGTAGGCGGCGTAGACAACTATGTTGACTGGAAACTGCTGTCAGTAAACAAGAAGGCTATAGTTTCATCAACATTTGAGAACTATGCTCCCGCTCAGGCTCTGGATGAGGATTTCAAGACCTGCTGGGCTGCCGCTACAGGCGATGCCGGTGAGTTCTTCACGGTTGATCTGGGGGACAAGGCTACCATCAATGCCATCCAACTCAACTGGGATCACATAGGTGCACAGCGTGCCGGCGGCCGTGGCGGATTCGGCGGTATGATGGGCGGAGCCAGACCTCAGCAGGCTCAGGCAGAGCGCCTGTACCAGTGCTATGAGGTGTTTGTGTCGGACGATAACTCCAACTGGACCAAGATCATAAGCAAGCCCCAGAACAAGATGGAACTCAAGCATGACTATAATGAACTGGAGAATCCTGTTCAGGCCCGTTATGTGAAGGTTGTCAATGTGGCTACCTATGATAACGCCAAGTTCTCAATCAAGGATCTGCGCGTGTTCGGTACCACACCCAAGATGAAGACCCAGAAGGTTACCAAGTTCATGGCAGTACGCAATCCCGAGGACCGTCGTGAGGCCAATGTAATCTGGGAACCCGTTGCCGGTGCCGACGGCTACATTGTACGTTACGGTATTGAGAAGAAGAAACTGTACAACAGCTACATAGTATACGGCAAGAACGAACTTTACATGCACAGCCTCAACACATCACCTGAGTACTATTTTGAGGTTGAGGCATTTACAAGCGGTCTGCCAAAATACACCGAGAATCCGCGCGAGACCATCGGCCTGGGTGCAGAGCTTCAGATTGCACAGCGTGGCGGCGGTGGCAACGCAGGCTATGCCCAGGGTGCAGGCACCAGATATATCATGCTTAAGGAGAATGTCAATGAGTACTGGTTTGATGATATTACAGCCGGAACATGGACATTGAGCCACTCATATGGTCCCGTGCTTTGGTCAGGCCAACTCTCTGAGGCCGATGTTATCTCAAATGCTGCCAACCCCCAACCCACAGTAACGGCCAAACTGACTCTGCTGGGTGAGGGCACAAAGACCACCGGTACCCTGGAAATGCAGGTAATCCCCGGCAAGGAAAAAGCCCGCATTAGGATTGTTGTTGTAAAATGATTATAATGAAAAAGTTATTGTATCTTTTAGCTGTTGCTGTGATTCCTTTTGGAGCAACAGCGCAGAAATGGGAAGGTCTGGCAGATACCCCTCAGATGGGTTGGAACAGCTGGAACAAGTTCGGACAGAACATCAGTGAGAAGCTTATACGCGAGCAGGCCGATGCTATGGTAGCCGAGGGTCTGGTGGAGGCAGGTTACATCTATCTCAATATGGATGACTGCTGGCACGGCGAGCGCGATGCCGACGGATTCGTTCAGCCCGATCCCAAGACATTCCCTTCAGGTATTGAGGCATTGGCAGATTATGTACACTCCAAGGGTATGAAACTGGGTATCTATTCCGATGCCGGCCGTAAGACCTGCGCCGGACGTACAGGCAGTTTCGGCCATGAGTATCAGGATGCTCTGCAGTATGCACGCTGGGGTATTGACTACCTCAAGTATGACTGGTGTTCAAGCGAGAACATCAACCCGCGCGGCGCATACGCCCTGATGCGTGACGCACTGCGTGCAGCAGGCCGCCCCATATTCTTCAGCATGTGCGAGTGGGGCAGCAACAAACCCTGGGAGTGGGCCGAGAACATAGGCCACTCATGGCGTACCACAGGAGATATCACCGCCCGTTTTGCAGGTAACCCGCGTCAGCGCGGCTGGGGACAGACGGTACTGAGCATCATTGACCAGAACGCTCCGCTGCGCAAGTATGCAGGTCCGGGACACTGGAATGATCCCGATATGCTTGAGGTAGGCAACGGCATGAGCGTGAATGAGGACCGTGCCCATTTCAGCATGTGGTGCATGATGGCCGCTCCGCTTATTCTGGGCAATGACCTCTCCAAGATGACCGATGAGACCCGCGCCATAATACTGAACAAGAAGGTGATAGCCATCGATCAGGATAAGCTGGGCGTGCAGGGACTGCGTTATAAGACTGAAGGTGATATAGAATACTGGTTCAAGCCTCTGGAGGGCGGTGACTGGGCATTCTGCCTGCTCAACCGCGGTACAGAGCCTGTTGAATGCAACATCAACTGGCAGGATTACAATCTGACCGATGATGAGGTAAGCCATCTCTCTACATCATTTGATGCCATCACCTACAATATTGAGAATCTGTGGGAGCAGAATGCCAAGAAGGCCAAAGTGGGTAACACCAAGAAGGCTCTCAATGTTACGGTTCCCGGTCACGATGTGGTGATGTATCGCCTAACTCCCAATAAGAAATAGGATTATATGTCAAATTGAAACTTATTTATCAGATTTGATTGCAAATAGGAATTTTCTGTGTATTTTTGCGACGTTTTGAAATAACAATGGAGGGAAAAGTTACATACAACTGTCTGTCTAACCAGATGAATGACAAGCAGAATCTGAATAATAATCAGATTCCGGTTTCCCCGTGTTGTTTCACCAGTCGGATAATATGACGGAGATTTTGGAAATACTTATTGGATAATTTGAGTGAAGGCTGGTTCAGTTAGAATCAGCCTTCACCCTTTATTGAAGGTTATTATATGTGCGGAATTGTAGGTTATATCGGTAAACGTCAGGCATGCCCGATACTGCTCAAGGGGCTTTCCCGCCTGGAGTATCGCGGTTACGACAGCGCCGGCGTGGCGCTTATCAATGACAACGGCAATCTGGTCATTTACAAGACCAAGGGTAAGGTGGCCGATCTGGAAAAGGCCATAGAAGGAAAGGATATCAGCGGCAGTGTGGGTATAGCGCATACCCGTTGGGCCACTCACGGAGAACCCAATGACATCAATGCCCATCCGCACTTCTCGGAGTCCGGTAACCTGGCACTCATACACAACGGTATAATTGAGAACTACCGCTCACTCAAGACCGAGCTCCAGAACCAGGGCTATCACTTTAAGAGTGAGACAGATACAGAGGTTATAATCCAGCTTATCCAGTACATCATGGACAGCCACTCCATCACGCTTGAGGAGGCTGTTCCGCTGGCTCTAAACAGCGTGATAGGCGCCTATGCCATCGTGATTGTGGACAAGACCCAACCCGACCGCATGATTGCCGCCCGCAAGGGAAGCCCCCTTATAATAGGTGTTGGCGATGACGAGTTCCTGATAGGGTCCGATGCCACCCCGATCATTGAATACACTGACCGGGTGGTATATCTGGGTGAGGAGCAGATAGCTTTCATTGAGCGCGGCAAGGATCTTAAGATTACGGATCTGCGCAGTGTTGAGCAGACTGCCGTGATCAAGAAACTGGAACTGAACCTGAGTCAGATAGAGAAGGGCGGTTTTGCCCATTTCATGCTCAAAGAGATACATGAGCAGCCCGATACGTCACGTACGGTTATGAACGGCCGCCTGCATCCGGAACTGGGTATTGTAAAACTGTCAGGCGTCATAGACCATAAGGACCGTCTGCTCAAGGCACGCCGCATAATAATTTGTGCCTGCGGAACATCATGGCACGCAGCGCTCATAGGAAAATACATGATTGAGGAACTAACCCGCATTCCGGTTGAGGTGGAGTACTCATCGGAGTTCCGTTACCGCAATCCGGTTATCTATCCCGATGATGTGGTGATTGCCATATCGCAGTCGGGTGAGACGGCCGATACATTGGCAGCCATGCAGCTGGCCAAGGCATCGGGCGCATTCCTGTTCGGAATATGCAATGTGGTTGGTTCATCGATTGCACGTGCGGCCGATACGGGTTGTTACACCCATGCAGGCCCCGAGATCGGTGTGGCATCGACCAAGGCCTTTACCGCTCAGGTTGAGACACTGCTGCTGCTTGCACTCAACATTGCCCAGGAGAAGGGAACCGTATCGGACGAACTCCGTAAACGCATCATTGCAGAACTGCCTCGTATTCCCGACAAGATTGAGAAGATACTCAGGCATGACAAGCAGATATCCGAACTTGCCAAGACATTCACATACGCGCATAACTTTATCTACCTGGGACGCGGTTACAACTATCCGATTGCACTGGAGGGTGCGCTCAAACTCAAGGAGATATCATACATACATGCCGAGGGCTATCCCGCAGCCGAGATGAAACACGGTCCTATTGCCCTGATTGATGAGGAGATGCCGGTGGTGGTTATTGCTCCCAAACGCGGTCATTATGACAAGATCCTGAGCAATATCCAGGAGGTCAAGGCGCGTAAGGGCAGGGTGATCAGCATCGTGACCGAGGGCGACAAGGACGTCAAGGGAATATCGGACTACTCGTTTGAGATTCCGGATACCGAGGAGTGCCTGGTTCCGCTGCTGTCGGTCATACCTCTGCAGCTCCTTGCATACCACATTGCCATTGCCAAGGGGCGTGACGTGGACCAGCCCCGTAACCTTGCCAAATCTGTTACAGTAGAATAGAAAAACATTAGTCATATGGAGACAAAATTCGTATTTATTACCGGCGGAGTAGTTTCGTCGCTAGGAAAGGGTATTATTGCCGCTTCACTGGCCAAGTTATTGCAGGCCAGAGGTCTGAGGGTTACTATCCAGAAGTTTGACCCCTACATAAACATAGATCCCGGCACGCTTAATCCCTACGAGCACGGCGAGTGCTACGTGACCGATGACGGTGCCGAGACGGACCTGGACCTTGGCCACTACGAGCGTTTCCTTGGCGTGCATACGTCAAAGGCTAACAACGTGACCACCGGAAAGATATACAATACCGTGATTACCAAGGAGCGTGAGGGTGCCTATCTGGGCAAGACCGTCCAGATAGTTCCTCACATCACCGATGAGATAAAGCGCCGCATGTTGCTGCTGGGCCAGACCGGCCAGTTTGACGTGGTGCTTACCGAGATAGGCGGAACCGTAGGTGATATGGAGTCTCTGCCGTTCATAGAGGCCGTACGCCAGTTGCAGTGGGAACTTCCCGAGGGCTCATGCATGTCAATACACCTTACGCTGGTACCTTATCTGAGCGCCGCCAAGGAACTCAAGACCAAGCCTACCCAGCACTCTGTACAGATGCTGCAGCAGGCCGGAGTGCAGCCCGATGTGATTATCTGCCGCACCGAGCATCCGCTCTCTGATGAACTGCGCCGCAAGGTGGCTCTGTTCTGCAACGTAAAGCCCGGTCACGTAATCCAGAGCATCGATGCATGGAGCATCTATCAGGTACCACTGAATATGCACGCAGAGCATCTGGACGAACTGGTAGTCCGAAAGTTAGGCATTGAGAACTTCAACCAGCCCGACCTCAAGTTGCTGGAGGAGTTCCTGGACCGACTGAAGCACCCCAAGACCGAGGTCGATGTTGCTCTGGTGGGCAAGTACGTATCACTGCAGGATGCGTACAAATCAATCCTGGAGGCACTTGTACACGCCGGTGCAGCCAACTCCTGCAAAGTTCATATCCACTCCGTAAACAGCGAGGAGATAACCCCAGCCAATGTTGCCGAAAAGCTCAAGGGCATGAAGGGAATCCTGGTTGCTCCGGGATTCGGCTCACGCGGTCTGGAGGGTAAGATCGATGCCATAAAGTATGCACGTGAGAACAAGATTCCGTTCTTTGGAATCTGCCTGGGAATGCAGATGTGCGTAGTGGAGTTTGCCCGCAACGTGCTGGGATTCAAGGATGCCGATACCACCGAGGTCAATCCCGACACCAAGCACCCTGTAATAGACATGATGGAGGATCAGAAGAAGACCACCATGAAGGGAGGAACTATGCGTCTGGGAGCCTACGACTGTCAGATATCAAAAGATACGCTTGCATATAAGATATACGGTAAGACTCTTATATCAGAGCGTCACCGCCATCGCTACGAGTTCAACGCAAAGTATGCTGAAGATTTCAAGAAGGCAGGTCTGGTTGCATCGGGCCACAATCCCCAGACCGGTCTGACCGAAATTGTAGAGTTGCCTCAGTCTGTACATCCCTTCTTTATAGGTTCGCAGTTCCATCCCGAGTACAAAAGCACTCCAGAAACCCCGCATCCACTTTTCAAAGCCTTCATCGCCGCTGCGATAAGCGTACAGTAAAGATTTAGGGGTATAGGTATCAGAAACCATCGACGCCCGTGTCGCTGTGAACGGGAGGGGCCCGTGCCTAAGAAGATGCTCTGGAAGATGGGAGTTTACTCACGTCTTCCAGAGTGTCTTATTAGGGATGGGAGGGATAGCGCGAAGCGCGTAGTTTCAGATACCTATACCCCTAAATCTTTATTGTACGCGTGCTATTTGTGGTAATACAACTTGCCGTTAATGATTACTATACCGCGAGGCTGGCCCTCTATGGGGCGTCCGTTCAGGTCATAGATGATGTCTGAACCAGGTGCGGCAGGAATCAGTTTCACGTCAGTTGGATACTGCGTAAGGGTCCAGTTGGCAGCCATGTGGTTATCGGCATTCAGGTCACGCAGCAGCAGTGCCGTAGTGCCGGACTGTTCCGATACGGGCCAAGGAGCCACACTCATGTAAGTAACCTGGTCAACGACTATGCCAGCCGGATTGCTCAGACGTATAGACTCGCCGTTGTTGGAGAGTTTACCGTCGGTCCACTGCCATACCTTATCACCGTTGACTTTAGGTGACAGTTTGGAGGCATTGGCCGCTACATAGATGCTTTTTTGAGCCGGAATGCGGCTTCCTTCAGGGAATGTAAAGTCAAAGGCCTGGCTGAGTGTGTATCCGCTTAGGTCAAATGGCGTATTGGCCGAATTGTAGATCCTTATGTACTCTGACTCTGAATCAAGGGTGGGATGGAAGCAGATCTCGCTTATGACAGGCTCTGCTTGCGGGGTCTCGGGCAGGTAGGTAGAGCCGATCTTCAGGTCGGCAGGTATCAATATGAAGTTGGTGGCCGATGTAAACTGCGCATCGCCGTACAGATTGCCGATAGAGAGCGTGTCACCGTCTGAGAGCGATCCGCTGAACCTGATGCTGGAATTGGCATCGCACTCATATGTACGGTCATAGCTGTTGGAGAGTATGCATTCGGTTACCACGGCATTTCCGCCCAGACGTCCGTCAACCTTCTCATAGCAGGCCACCGGAGTTGCCACGGCAAAGAAAGTGCACTTGTCAATATCGGCATGGCAAGAGTCCTTTACGGCAACGCCCATGTTGGTCTGAATGAACGTTGAGTTGCTGACCTTTACGGTTGAGCGCTGTCCCACACTGATGCCCTTGTCGGTTATGGTGTATGCCAGCAGGCTGTCAATAACCACGCCGATGGCCTGCTCGCCGATATCCACGGCATCACTGTTGTCACCCAGGAAGTGGTGCGCCACCACATCCCTTATGATACCGCCGTTTATGCCGTCAAAGTCAATGGCATCGGTGTCAACCTGGTCATTGCCTATGAACGTGCAGTGCTCCACGCGTCCCTTGCCGTACTTGACGTTAATCAGGTCACCCGTAACACGGCTGTGTATTATGCTGTTTGTAAGCGTCACGTCGCTGTAACGGGCAGCGATGGGATTGCTGGTGACATCAGTTATGTTCAGATGGTCAAGCACCAGTTGCTGACAGTTGTAGGCCGATATGGCTGCCACGCAGTTGTACAGACGCGGTCCCTGACCGGCATCAGTCATGGTTGCATAGCTGAGCGTTGACCTGGAATCGCTGTTAATGAAGCAGAGCGCGCCCCAGGCCTGTCCTGCATATTGCGGATTGAGCACAAATCGTATGCTGTCCGAACGTGTACCCTGAGCGGTAAGGCCTCCGTGTACAATCATGCATGAGTTGGGAGCAAACCTTATCTCCACACCCGGCTCTACTGTAAGGCGTGCGCCTTTGACTACGGTCACATCGGCCGCGGTATAGTAGGGCGATTTGGACTTGAGCAGGGTCATATCAGCGAATATGGTATCGGGCAGCATGTTAAGACCGGATGGCTCATACATTGCCTCCACTGCCATATCGGAATCAATGGACAGTTTGATTGTGGGGCTGGTCTGTCCGCTTAAACGGTTCTGTGATGCAGTCTGGTTCAGCACAGCCAGAAGTTCCACGTCCATTATTATATCCGAGCTGCTCCTGGATGTCTGGTGTACCTCGACTGCAATGGTGTTCTCTCCCTGACGCAGCCATGAGGGATCGATATCATATGTGAGATATCTGATGGCGGCACGCTTGGGAATGGCATAATTGTCAGCCAGCGGATTGGATTCATAGTTCTCCCTGAGGTTGCTTCGGATTATCTGTTTGCCGTTGATATAGACAACTGCGCCGTCATCACGCAGAAGGCGGAGTTTAATCTGCATGTAGGATGCGGGATCATCATCAACGGTGAACTTGCGGCGGAAATATGTGGTGACATACTTTGAACTGCTTGAACCGTAGTCCACGGTTGTCTTGATAAGGTCAGTCATCTTGTTGTCGGTGTCATATCCCAGGGGTGATGTTCCCGATTTCCATGCCGAGTCGTCAAAAGAGGCAGTCTGCCATGAAGCGGGGCTGGTTCCGTCATCCAGATATTTCCACCCACTGCCGGTGGATATAAGTTTCTTTACGGCATTCTCACGCCAGCCTGTGAACGTATATCCTACACGCTGACGGGCGGTAAGGGTTATCTCCATACCGGAGGGGTATGATCCGCTCCACTTGTCCTTGTTGATGGCCAGGCCGTTGAACTCAAAACCCGTCTTACCGGTAAGGGTGAGCAGGGCGGGCATTCCGGTGCCGTAGTTCTCATACATATCCCAAAGCAGCACAATGGGACGGCCGTTACAGAAATCCCGCAGATAGCTTATCCTGCTGCGCCATTGCCTGGTCGAGGTGAGTGCATTTCCGCTGTAGGAACTGCTGGTGCCCAGCCATCTCTGAACCTGCTGTTCCATAAGCGGCTCTATATCCTTGCTGTGCTCTGTCACCTGGCGCTGTATCTCCTCCGGATTGAATGCCGTGAACAGGAGGTCGGCGGCACGTTTGCAGAAATAATTGCGGTAACCTTCATTCTTGAGCATTGATCCGAACGGCATGTTGGCCTTTCCGGCATACCAGTCGGTATAGTCATCGGCGTAACTGTTGAAACCGCGGTCACCGTCAGTGAATATCCAACGCCATACGCCGCCTTCCTTGGGCTTCCAGGCCATAGGATTGTGGTTGACCGATGTGTTATGGCTCCAGATCTGCGCCACCATGAAATCGGTATAGTTCTCCACGTCCATTATTGCGGCAAGGGCATCGTAGTTGGCCTGTACGCTCAGGTCTTTCTGCCACAACTCCTTGTAGTGGTTCCACTCCTCCCAATCTCCGGCCTCGACGGTCTGGTCACCTTCAATCATGTCAAATGTGCCGGCTTCAAGTCCGTAGCGGGTCTCTATATACTCCTCATTGACCTTCTCGCGGATATTGTGGATACCCAGGAACTCGCCGTTAAGATATACCACCGACGGACGGAATGCCTGCAGGGCCAGATTGAGCCCGCCTCTGCGGCATGCCTGCTGCAGAAGGCCGTCACGGAACATGGTGTAGTTCCAGTCGTTGCCCGATGCACGCAGCGCAAAATCATCAAACTCGTTGCGCCCGTCGTCATGGAACAGCTGGTATGACAGTTTGCTCTCGCCGTATTTCTTCTTGAAATATACTCCAAGCATCTTCTGTGGCAGTTGCCATGCATACAGGCCGTTTATCTTTACGCCTGCAGGCTCGTTGAACGCAGCCCTGTCGCTGCCGTTGTTCTCATAGAGTTCTATGTTTACCGGAATCTCAAAATCGGCCTTTTCGTTATGTGCGTTGGTCCAACCGTAAATTCCATGCTCGGAGTCCCAGAAGTTGCCGCTCTCAGTTGCCAGCGATACTATGGGCAGACTGTGGCCCAGGAACTCATCATTAAGGAAATATGTCATGGTCTTGGTCAGACCGGGCATCTTGCCGTCCTCCAGTATGCGTGCCCTGAATACCGTAGTCCGGGTGAAGGTGAGAGGAGAAGTATATACATTTGACTCTTTGGTAGGCTCTGAACCGTCAGTGGTATAATAAACCACACCTCCCTGATCATTGGTGACGGTTACCGTAACGGATCCCGCATAAGCTCCGCCCTGTGTCAGTATAACCGGCTGGTTGGATCTGCCTGTATACCCCTGAGTGGTGTTGGCGGCACCGGGAGTGGGGATCATGAAGAAGACCGGCAATCCGGCATTATCTAAGGAACGGCCAAAACTCACATCGCCGTATTGCGGTCCGAATGACATGCTGTCAACCATCTTGCCGTCAGCATCAAAAAGACCCACCTCCTCACCGTCGGCACTCAACTTGAATCCGGCGTGAAGGCCTGTACCCAAGTCATCGCACCATATCAGCAGAAAGCCTCCGGCATTGACGGTTGTGTCGGGCAGAACGAACTTGGCGGGTTTGTTCAGGTTGTCAGTGATTGACCATCCGCGCAGGTTTACATCGGCCTTTCCTGCATTGTGCAGTTCTATCCAGTCAGCGTTTGCTCCGTAATCAGGATCCGTATTGGTGCTGCCGTTTGATGCCAGTACCTCATTTATTATAATCTGTGCTTTAGCGGGCATTGCTGCCATTATGGTCAGCACGGCCATGACCGAAAGGTAGTTTGAGAGTTTCATAATCAGGTCAGTTCCTTTTTATTGGATGTAAATATACTCATTTTCATAGAGATGACAAATTTGATGTCATATATCAAGATGTTGCAAATTTGTTAGTTACACTTACTAAATGTCAGAAATTTTGGAAATTTGATAGAATTAGGTAAAAAATTTCGTCTTTTTGAGAACAATGTATCAGAATGCGTCGTACCTTTGCACCAGAAATCAGAAACAACAAAACATTTATATGTTTATCGGTTTTAAAAATATAACCACTGTCCAGCTGAATAATAACCAGCAGCAGAATAATCAGAACCAGAATAATAATCAGGTTCCGATGGTTATACCTTTTGACCGGTCAGGTATGTAACTGTTGATTTAGATAAAGAAAAAGAATTAAGGCTGGTCTTTTTAGACCGGCCTTTTTTTGTTTAACGATGCATCAAAACACAATAATTAACCTCAAATCAAAACACAATGAAAAAGATTGAAGCAATCATCCGGAAAACCCGGTTTGAAGATGTTAAGGAGGCGCTCTTTGAGGCCGACATCAACTGGTTCTCTTACGCAGAGGTTCATGCTATCGGTCAGGCCCGTCAGGATCGTATCTACCGTGGTGTGATGTACAGTACTGATATCATTTCGCGTATTGAGATAACAATTATCTGCCGCGATCAGTTCGTACAGCCTGCCATCGATGCCATCATGGGAGCAGCCCGCACCGGTCAGGTGGGTGATGGCCGAATATTCGTAAGCCCTGTAGATGACACATGGTCAATCCGTACCGGAGAACACGGTGATACGGTTCTGGCCGACAAAAAGTAAAAACGGTTAAATCATTGAATTATGGAAGACATTATTACAACAGTAAGTGAGAGTAGCATAAGCGGACTGGATACAGTCTGGGTATTGATAGCAGCAATGCTGGTGTTCTTTATGCAGCCCGGTTTCGCGCTGGTGGAGGCAGGCTTTACCCGTTCCAAGAACACTGCCAACATCCTCATGAAGAACTTTGTTGACTTCATGGTAGGTTCTTTCCTGTTCTGGATGATCGGTTTCGGTCTGATGCACGGAGCCAACAACGGTTTCATTGGTGGACTTCACCTTTTTGACTGGTCATTCATTGGAGACTCAAACGTTCCCGCTGAATGCACCCTGATATTTCAGACCGTATTCTGCGCCACTGCCGCTACTATAGTATCAGGCGGTATGGCAGAGAGAACCAAGTTCTCCATGTACGTACTTATTTCAATCATCATCTCAGTAATCATTTATCCCATTGAGGGTCACTGGACATGGGGTGGCGGCTGGCTTTCAGAGCTTGGTTTCCATGATTTTGCAGGTTCAACCGTTGTTCACTCATGCGGTGGTGTGATTGCTCTGGCCGGTGCTATGGTACTCGGACCCCGTATCGGTAAATATTCAAAGACTGGCGAATCACGCGCTATCCCCGGTCACAACCTGACATTCGGTGCCCTGGGTGTATTCATCCTCTGGTTCGGTTGGTTCGGTTTCAACCCCGGTTCACAGCTGGCTGCTGAGGGAGCTGAGAACGCTATCGCAATCTCACACGTAATGTGCACAACCAACATGGCTGCAGCCACAGGCGGTCTTTCAGTTCTGTTCCTTACATGGCTGGTATATGGCAAACCTTCACTCTCACTGGTATGCAACGGCATCCTGGCAGGTCTGGTAGGTATCACAGCCGGTTGCGACCTTGTATCAATAGGCGGTGCAGCAATAATCGGCGCTCTTTGCGGTGTTGCAATGGTAGGTTCGGTTGCCCTGATTGATAAGGTCTGCAAGATTGACGATCCCGTTGGCGCTGTATCAGTTCACGGAGTATGCGGTATCCTTGGTACACTTATGACCGGTATGTTTGCAGTTGACGGTGGCCTGTTCTACGGTGGTGGCTGGCACTTCCTGGGCGTTGAGGCTCTTGGATCACTTGTAACCTGCGCCTGGTCATTCGGACTTGGTCTGCTCACATTCGTAATCCTCAAGAAGGTTCACGGAATCCGCGTTGAGGCCCGCGTCGAGGAGGAAGGTTTGGATATCTATGAGCATGGAGAAACAGCATACAACATCTGATAAACCAATAATAAACCAACATTTTAATACCTTACAATTATGAAAAAGATATTCTCAATAGTAGCATTAGTGATGATAATGGCACCTGTATGTGCCGAAGTTGAAACAACAATAGCAGCCGATGTAGTAAGTGAGTACGTTTGGAGAGGCGCTAAATGCGGAGACGCAGCAATTCAACCCACATTGGGAGTAAGCGCTGCGGGATTTGACCTCTCGCTTTGGGGATCGGTTGGAGTTGCCAACTTTGGTGATACCAGAGAGTTGGATGTCACCTTGAGTTACTCGATAGCCGGAGCATCGGTAGGTGTTACAGACTATTGGTTCAGCGCGGGTGATGAGCCTTTCGGACGTTATTTCAAGTATGGAAAGGGTGCTACCAACCATGTTTTTGAAGTATTTGCCGGATATGACTTTGGATTTGCCTCAATCAGCTGGTACACAAACTTTGCGGGTGCCGATTACAAGGCCGACGGCAGCAGCGCATTCAGCTCGTACTGCGAGCTTGCCGCTCCGTTCAGTTTTGGCGGTGCAGACTGGACTGCAACTCTGGGTATGGTTCCCTTTGAGAGCGGACTGTACGGAACCGAAGGATTTGCCGTAACCAACGTTTCACTCAGTGCAGCAAAATCAATTGACATAACAGAAAACTTCAGTCTTCCGGTATCGGCCGGACTGACAGTAAACCCATGTGCCGAGATGGCATACCTTGTTTTTGGAATTTCATTCTAAACGTCAGGGTCTTGTCCCCCTGAGTTTAGGAGTCCCCGGAACTGTTTGAATCGTGCGGTTCCGGGGATTTTATTCATTTAGCATTATTTAAGACAAGTATCGTATGCGATATAAAATAATGTAGTACTTTTGTATCGTAAACGATATAAAACAACAATAGATATGGAAAGGATTTATGATTTCAAGGCACTGACAGGAAAGGGTGCAGAACTGAGTTTCAATGAGTTTGAGGGCAAGGTCCTCATGATAGTAAATACTGCTTCAAAGTGCGGTTTCACCCCTCAGTATGACGGTCTGGAGGCACTTTATCAGAAATATAAGGATCAGGGTTTCACAATCATCGGTTTCCCGTGCGACCAGTTCGCTCATCAGGAGCCCGGCACCGATGCTGAAATTGAGGAGTTCTGCCGCCTGAACCACGGCGTGACCTTCCAGCTAATGAAGAAGATTGATGTAAACGGAGCCCAGGCACATCCTGTATTTGAGTACCTCAAGAGCCAGGCACCCACCGAGGAGTATAAGGGCCTTAAGGCAAAGGCCGCTCAGAAACTCTTTAAGAACATCAGCAAGAGTGTAGAAAAAGAGAGTGACATCAAGTGGAATTTCACTAAATTTGTAATCAGTCGCGATGGTACTGTTATTAAGCGCTTTGCTCCTACAACAACTCCCGAGCAGATGGAAAAGGACATTCAGGAATTACTTAAATGAAAGAAGAGTTCAAATTAGACAATCAGCTCTGTTTCAGGCTGTACACCGCGTCACGACTCATGACGCAGGCCTATCATCCGTTGCTGTCAGAGCACGGACTCACGTATCCGCAGTACCTGGTGCTGCTTGTACTCTGGGAGGCCGATGCACAGCCGGTAAATGACATAGCTCACAAACTCTATCTGGAGACCAATACGGTTACGCCGCTGCTGCAGCGCATGGAGAAGGAAGGAATCCTGATCCGTCAGCGCGGCCAGAAGGATGCCCGCCAGATGATAGTGTCACTCACCAGAAAGGGATGGGACTTGCAGAAGAAACTGGCTGATGTTCCATTTAAGGTGGGTGGTGCCGTCCTCTGCGACAGCGTTACACCGGAGACAGCTCCCACATTATATAAGATGCTCAATGATATTATATCCAAATTGAAAAATGACTAGATCCAGACAGATTATACGCACTAGCGTAGTAGGTATCATCACGAACGTCCTGCTGGCCGGATTCAAGGCTCTGGTAGGTCTGCTGGCACATTCGGTTGCCATTGTACTTGATGCCGTCAACAACCTGAGCGATGCTCTTTCAAGTGTCATTACAATAATTGGCACCAAATTGTCGGAACGTCCCGCCGATAAGGAGCACCCGTTCGGATATGGCCGCGTGGAGTATTTCACGGCCATAATAATATCGTCCATTGTGCTTACCACAGGTATCACATCGCTGGTGGAATCTGTCAGGAAGATTATTAATCCAACCCAGCCTGATTACACCACAATCACACTGATTGTAATCATTGCCGCCATAGTGACCAAACTGGTGCTGGGCTGGTATGTCCGCAAGCAGGGTCAGAAACTGGAGAGCGATGCGCTGATAGCCTCCGGTTCTGATGCTCTGTTTGATGCGGTCATCACACTGGCTACTCTGATATCGGCCGGAATCATGCTTATCTGGAACGTCTCTCTGGACGGTTATCTGGGCGTGCTTATATCGGCTGTGATCATCAAGGCCGGCATTGAGATGCTGTCATCACCGATTACCCAGTTGCTGGGTGCAAGCGTATCGGCCGAACTCACCCGTCAGATCAAGAGTGAAATCCTGGAACAGGAGGGCGTACAGGGTGTATATGACATCATTGTGCACGGTTACGGTCCCAATCTCAGCATCGGTTCGCTGCATATCAGCGTACCCGACACCATGGATGCGCACCAGATTCACGGACTGACCAGAAAGATATCGGAAATGATGATGAGCCGTCACGGAATAGTCATGACGGTAGGAATCTATGCCATTGCAACCGGAAACAACCGTCACGCAGAACTGCAGAAAGAGGTGGTACAGACCCTTTCACAACAGGAGCACGTAATTCAGGTTCATGGTTTCTATTACTACGAGTCAGAGAACTGCGTTTCGGTCGATGTTGTTCCGGATATGACCGTCACCGATGACCAGGCTTTCATCAATTTACTGACAGAGAAACTCAAACCCATCCTTAAGGACCTGCAAATCTCCATCGTCATAGATCACAACTACTGTGATTAAAGAATCTATGGAATTTCATTCTCTGACACTCTCTGACCGGGAGGCCATGCAGGCTGTGACGCTCAATTCCGGGCGCCGCAACTGCAATTATACCTTTGCAAACCTTATAGGGTGGCAGTTCCTGTATAAAACTGAGGTTTGTGTGCTGAAGGATGCTGTGGTACTGCGCTTCAGTTATGAAGGGGAGCGCGCATATATGGTCTGTACATCCGGTAATCTGACCCGGGAACTGGTCAGTGAACTGCTGTCAGATAGCGGCGGAAAGTTGACCATTTATGGTCTTGAGGACTCGCAGGCATCGGCCCTCTCAGCATTTAAGGTGCAGGTTGAGCCTTTGCGTGACCAATATGACTATATCTATCATCGCACTGATCTGGCTTTACTTCAGGGCGGACATCTGCAAGCCAAACGCAATCATGTAAACCGTTTCAGGGCCGATAATCCCGGTTTTGAATACCGGCCGCTCACACCCGAACTATTTGATGAGTGCCGCCGACTTACTGGGATATGGCAGGGGGAGAAAGAAGCCAGTGATACCATAGATGCCGAAAGGCTGGTTATGGAAACCATTTTCAGCAACTGGGATTCATTGGGGATGATAGGCGGCAGCATATTTGTAAACGGCCGTATGGTTGCATTCTGTTATGGCGCTGCCGTTACCCATGACACATTTGATATCTGTGTAGAGAAGGCTGACCGCAACATTGAGGGGGCATTTGCCATAATTAACCAGCAGTTTGCCGCTCATCTGCCCGAACAATACATCTACGTGAACCGCGAGGAGGATATGGGCATTCCGGGCCTGAGAAAGGCAAAACTGTCGTATCACCCCGAAATAATGTTGAGTTTCAATGTGGCACACATTTCAATGCCGTACACGTTGCAAAGAATGACGCCGGCCGATGCATCGCTGACCGTAGACTGGATGGTGCGGGAGTACGGCTTTGACCGCGTTGAGGTTGAGTCCTGGGTGCGTGACCTTCGCTTCAACTGGCCTCTCAGTGTAAAGGCTGTAGATGAGGCCGGAAGGGTTATAGGCCTTCTCAATATGAGTGATTACAGAATAGAGGAGGAGACTGAGCAGATCCTGACCGATGCCCCTGAACTGCTGGCCAGCCTGAATGCCCAGCGCTATACAGCAGTATTCTCATTCATAGTGGCTGAGGAATATCGTGGCACACGACTTAATTACGATATGCTTATGTCTGTCATGCCACAACTCAAGGCAGGCTTTGACTTTATATTCATACCGGTCATGCATCGGCTCAAAACCCACGCATACTGGCAGCGTTGGGGCGCCACCGAGTTCTATCGGGACTCAGACTGTATCTACTATAAACTTGATATTTCAAAGTCCAGGCAGGAACGCTGGATGGTGTAGGGGCGTACTTTTGTATCGGCCACGGCTACGTGTGCGGGATGCTTGGCGTAGGCTTTGAGCGCCTCCTCGCTCTCAAGGGTGCTGTCCAGCATGACATCGGCGTTTGATGAAGCCAGGCGGCCGTCAATCTGCACCTTTACGTCAATTAGTCCGGGAACCTTGCCTACAAGGCCCTCCAGGCCCTCTTTGATACCTGCCTTTACGGTCTTTTTCTGATCATCGGACAATTCAGGATTCAATGTCCAAAGAATGATATGCTTTACCATATTAATTTGATTGATTACAGAAACTGGTCACAGATGGCTTTCATTCCGCTGATTGACGGATAACCTACCGGTTATTCCTGGAATGAGTAACCAAAACCGGCGCGAGTGGTAAGGTAATCAGCGTAAGGCTCTATCTTCTTGCGGATGCGGGTAATGTTGACATCCACCGTGCGGGCGGTAACAACCACATCATCCGGCCAGATGGCCTGGAGCAGATCCTCACGTGAGAACACCATACCGCGGTTCATCATGAACATCTTGAGCAGCTCATATTCGGTCTTGGTGAATGAAACCGACTGTCCGTCAACCGATACTGTCTTGCTGTCAGTGTCTATGTAAATGCCCTTGAAACGTATACCGTTGCGTGTGGCGCGCAGACGTGATTCAACCACGTTGATTATATAGTCGCCGTTCTTCTCGAACTCGTTGATAAGGTCGGAGAATACGGTGCCGTTATCGTAGCTGTAGATATGCTGGTCAAGATTGCTTATATTCCACTGCTTCAGGCGGTTACGGCAGGCGTTGATGCTGTTCTCAAGTTCCTCGGAGGGGGTGAGGTCATAGTCCTCACGGCGTCCGGCCAGAAGTTCGTTCATACGTGTCAGAGCCTGGTCAATCAGAGTGAACATCTGATCAACTCCGGCCTGCTGCTCATCGTTGAACGTAATTTTGTTGTCACGCTTGCGGCGCATTATGCGGGCCAGACCAAAACAACTGTCGCCGATTGATTCCAACTCGCCAATCTGGCGCAGCATGGCGCGGATCTTCTCCTTGGTGTCATCTGACAGGTGTGCATCGCCTACATCGCCCAGATACTTGCCGATTTCCTGTTCCATGCGGTCGCTCACATCCTCGGTCTTCTCTATGCGCTCAAACAGCTTCTTGAATTCCTGGTCATCGGTAGTGGAGTAGAGGTCCTTAACCATGTGCAACATATGCTGCATCTTCTCGCCGAATATAACAATCTCCTTTTGTGCCTGGAATACCGATATTTCCGGGGTCTTCATGATACCGCCGCGTATGAACTGCAGGCGGAACTCGTCCTCCTCATCGGTCTTGCCGGGTTTGATTATGTAGCAGACCAGTTTCTCCAGTTGCGGTATGAAACCTATCAGCAGCGATGTATTTATTACGTTGAATGCGGTGTGGAATGTGGCCAGGGCAAAGGTGAGACGTGCCGGGTCAATGGTATCGGCCGTAACATCAATGCCAACCACTCGGCATACGGTACGTACGAACGGGAAGAACAGGATCAGTACCCAGATTACACCGAATACGTTGAACAGCAGGTGAGCCATGGCCGCGCGGCGGGCTTGTGTGTTGGCCGACATCGCCGCCAGGTTTGCTGTCAGTGTGGTGCCTATGTTCTCACCCATAACCAGTGCGATACCCTGGAATATGGAGATTGCGCCGGTTGAGCAGAGCACCATGGTGATGGCCATAAGTGCGGCCGATGACTGCGCAATGCACGTGAGTATGGCGCCTATAAGCAGGAACAGCAGGATGGTGCCGTAGCTGCCGGAGTCAAATGATGCGAAAAAGTTTACCACCGCGGGGTTGCTGGCCAGGTCCATATCGCGGCCGGTCTGGTTAAGCATGCCAAGCGCGAACAGCAGGAAACTGATTCCGAAAAGGAAATCGCCTATATAACGGTGCTTACCTATTTGTATTAGTATGATTCCTATCAGGAATGCCGGCCATACAAGATTTGCTATGTTGAATGAGAATCCGGCCGACATGATCCAGGCGCTCAGTGTTGTGCCTATGTTGGCGCCCATGATGACCGATATTGCCTGACTTAATGTGAGCAGTGCGGCGTTTACGAACGATACGGTCATTACCGTTGTTGCTGCCGAGGACTGGACTGCTACTGTTACAAGTGCTCCTGTTGCTACTCCTGAGAAACGGTTGGTGGTCATTGCGCCCAACAGGTGACGCAGTTGCGGGCCCGCCATCTTCTGCAATGCCTCGCTCATGACCTTCATACCGTAGATGAGCAGGGCGATGGACCCTAAAAGCTTCAATACAATTAACATCTTTACCTTTTGATTTCAGTACAAAAATATAGGATTTTCTCAGTTTTCAAAAGGCAGGAGAGCAATTGTAACATAATCTTAATATCAAAAATGACGCAAAGGGGTCGTTTCACTTTGCGTCACTTTAGTTGGCTTTGAGCCGATTGGAGATTGCTACACGGTATGATTCGCCAATGGGAATGGCGGTGGCGGTCCCGGCGGTCCGGGCGGTTGGCCTTGGTGAAAAACGACTCCTTTGCGTCCAAAGATAGGCAAGATTTCTTTTATATTTGTGGTAAATTTTTGTACTGATAATCGCGGTCAGGATACTCTGTGGGGCAATAGCAACAACATGTTTCTTGACAAGCGTGAATGGGCGGCGTAACTTTGCATCATCAATCAAACAAAAAACTCAAATGGAAGTAAAAGAAATCTTGAAGAATCTGCGTGAAAAAAACAATCTCACGCAGGAGCAGATGGCAGAACGCATCAATGTTACACGTCAGGCTGTGAGCCGATGGGAGACAGGACTGACACAGCCCAATCCCGAGCTGCTGAAGATCCTGTCACGCGAGTTCGGCGTATCTATCAATACACTCCTGGGCTCACCGCAGACACTCTATTGCCAGTGTTGCGGAATGCCGTTGTCCGATGATTCCATGATAAGCAAGGAGCCGGACGGCTCATTCAATGAGGATTACTGCAAGTGGTGTTACACCGATGGTAAATACACATATGACAGTAAGGAGACTCTGCTGGATTTCCTGATGCAGCACATGCCCAATCCTGATAACCAGCCCGATTCACAGCGCCGCGCCTTCTACGATTCCCACCTCTCACAACTCAAGCACTGGAAAAACTGATGACGCATTAGGGTCGTTTCACTTTGCGTCGTTTTTTAACAAATGACGCATTGTTAAACGACCCCTTTGCGTCAGGTTGAAGTGTTGGAGGGCGTTCAGGATGCCGTCCTCATCGACGGAGGTGGTGATGTAGTCGGCTTGCTGCTTTAGTTCTGGGGTGGCGTTACCCATCGCTACGCCTATTCCGGCCTGCAGGATCATTGAAAGGTCGTTTCCGCCGTCGCCGAATGCGATGGTGCGGCTGGGGTCAAAACCCATGTGGCGGGCAATTGCCTGGATGCCTTTACCCTTATCGGCCTCACGGGCGGTTATATCGGTAAACTCCGGATGCCATCGGCCCGATACACAATGGGGCATGCGTGGCATCATCTGCTTTTCATAATCGGCATCAAAGAATGCTGTCAGCTGCAGGACATCCTGGCTTAGCAACTCCTGGAGCGGTGATGGGTTATCGAACTCCCTGACATTCAGATACTGACGGAATATGCGGTCCACGCTGCCGGTAGGGTCAAGCACGGCCACGTGGTCGCGGCCTACTACAATCAGGCCGTATCCCTTGTCTTGCGCATCCTGTACGCAGGTTATGACATCCTGCTTTGGTATCGGCTGGTAGCACACCAACTCATCACCTATATAACAAAGTGCGCCGTTTATGGTTATGTATCCGTCAATCAGATGCTCGATTGCTCCCAAATTGGTGATGATCATGGGCGGTCGTCCGGTTGCTATATACACCTGCGCCCCGCCGGCCTTTGCATCGGTCAGCGCGCGGACGGTGGATTCAGGGATCTGATGAGTGTTGAAACTCACCAGAGTCCCGTCAATATCAAAAAACAATGCGTAGTTATCGGTCATAATCCTGATGCAAAATTAGGCAAAAACGACGCAAAACGAAACGACCCCTTTGCGTCGTTTTTGCTAATTTTGCGCCATGAACCACA
>JAFXMB010000088.1 GCA_017530735.1 Bacteroidaceae bacterium
AACTGTCGGCCAAGCTGGCTTTTGAGTCACGGATGGATTTTATCTCGGTTCCGGTGAGCACAATGCCGGCTGTCCAGGTGTCAAGCAGCTCGTAGTCAAACGTGGCCCGCTTGTTCTTTATGTTTACGCTCTTGGATGCTGTGCGTTTGGCCATCAGGATGGTTTAGAAATCAAATGGTAATGAGACTGTTACGGTCGGAATCAGATAGTTGTCCAACTTGATTTCGCTTACTTCACCGCTTGTCTTGAACATCTTTACGCGCATGAACCTGGGTGCTGTAACCTTTACGTTTATCCTCTCTTTTTTGAGTGCTTCAAGCTGTGTCAGAAGGCTGTCGCGGTGGTTCTGCTCCGCCAGGTCTGAAACCTGATCTCTCGGGGTTGATATGTCAAAGTTTACGAATGCCTGCTCGGTATCCCATACGGTGAGGGTGTCAGGCATATCACAGAAGAGGTTCAGCATGAGCGTATCGCCTACTACCTTTGAAGGATAGAGCTTGAATGCCGGCTTGACTCCCTTGTGGGAACTGTAATACTCAGGTGCGATGCTCAGGACATGACCCTGTGTCCATGCTGTAGGGTATATGACCGATACCAGATTCAATGAGCAGAAACGGAATCCGTAGTTGAGTGAATCGGCCGGAAGTGACTCTGAGAGGGCGTACTTGGGATATTTTATCACACGGTTCAGGGTCAGTGTGTTGTTGGTGACCGTGCCGACTGCCGTCATGGTGATCTCTGCAATTACGCGGTCTCCGTTCTGAACGCCGAATCTGTTCATATCGGACTTGGTGCTGAAATTGCTGAACTTGTAACTTTCACCTGTATAGTCAAGTAGCAGTGATGCGTCGCCGTCCTTGTAACTGACTGAAGCGATGCGATAGAAAGTGTCCTCACGGGTGGAGGGCTCCAGAGGTTCGCATGAGACAAATAATGCTGATGCCGCAAGCGCGGCTGTCAATACGGAGAATATGGATCTTTTCATAGTTGCCTTACTTAAAAGTTTCAGTTGCAAATTTATTAAAGATAACATAAGTTCTGCTCCATAAAAAAGGAAAAAAGAGTATTTTTGCATCCTGTTAAGAAATCATCATAAAAAACCATATTCCATTTATGATTTACTCAAAAGAAGTTGAAAACATGTGCGTGGTCCAGAAAGGTCCTCAGCACGGTCCCGCTCCCATCCCGGAAGAGGGTAAGTGGATCAAGGCCAAGGATATCAAGGATATCTCAGGCTATACCCACGGTATTGGTTGGTGCGCTCCCCAGCAGGGTGCATGCAAACTGTCTCTGAACATCAAGAACGGTATCATCGAGGAGGCTCTCGTTGAGACTATCGGTTGCTCAGGTATGACTCACTCAGCCGCTATGGCTGCTGAGATCCTTCAGGGCAAGACTCTGCTTGAGGCTCTGAACACTGACCTGGTATGCGACGCTATCAACACCGCCATGCGCGAGTTGTTCCTGCAGATCGTATACGGCCGTTCACAGAGCGCTTTCTCAGAGGGCGGTCTGATTGTAGGTGCCGGTCTGGAAGACCTCGGTAAGGGTCTGCGCAGCCAGGTAGGTACCATGTACGGCACCAAGGCCAAGGGCGTTCGCTACCTTGAGATGGCCGAGGGTTATGTAAACCGCATCGCTCTTGACAAGGACGATCAGGTTTGCGGTTATGAGTTCATCAACTTTGGTAAGCTCATGGATGAGATCAAGAAGGGTACCGATGCCAACGAGGCTCTAAAGAAGGTTACTTCAACCTACGGACGCTTCACAAAGGAGGCCGGTGCAGTTAAGTTTATTGACCCCCGTAAAGAATAAGGAGATACTACTATGATTAGAGAAGTAAAGTTCGAATCACAGGATCGCCGCATGAAGCAGATCCTTGCTGCTCTTAACGAGCATGGAATCTCCTCAATTGAAGAGGCTAACAAGATTTGTGACAGTTACGGCATCGATCCTTACAAGGCTTGTGAGGAGACTCAGCCTATCTGCTTTGAGAACGCCAAGTGGGCTTACGTTGTAGGTTGCGCCATCGCTCTCAAGGAGGGTGAGAAGACCGGTGACAAGAGCGCTGTCAAGGCTGCCGAGAACATCGGTATCGGCCTTCAGAGTTTCTGCATTCCCGGTTCTGTAGCCGATGACCGTAAGGTTGGTCTGGGTCACGGTAACCTGGCTGCCCGTCTGCTCTCAGAGAAGACACAGTGCTTTGCATTCCTGGCCGGTCACGAGAGCTTCGCTGCCGCAGAGGGTGCCATCAAGATTGCCGCTAAGGCCGATAAGGTTCGCAAGCAGCCCCTGCGCGTAATCCTGAACGGTCTGGGCAAGGATGCCGCACAGATCATCAGCCGTATCAACGGTTTCACATATGTTCAGACCAAGTTTGACTACTATACCGGTAAGCTCAAGGTGGTTAAGACCATTCCTTACAGCGACGGTCCCCGTGCCAAGGTTAAGTGCTACGGTGCCGACGACGTTCGTGAGGGCGTAGCCATCATGTGGAAGGAGGGTGTTGACGTATCTATCACAGGTAACTCAACCAACCCCACACGTTTCCAGCACCCCGTTGCAGGTACTTACAAGAAGGAGCGTGTTCTGGCTGGCAAGCCTTATTTCTCAGTAGCATCAGGTGGTGGTACAGGCCGTACCCTGCATCCCGATAACATGGCCGCAGGTCCCGCTTCATACGGTATGACCGACACCATGGGTCGTATGCACTCTGACGCTCAGTTTGCAGGTTCATCTTCAGTTCCCGCACACGTTGAGATGATGGGTTTCCTGGGCATCGGTAACAACCCGATGGTAGGTTGCTCAGTTGCTTGCGCCGTTGACGTAGCTCAGGCTCTCGCTTCAAAGAAGTAAAAAATGATACCAATGGGGTCAGACCCCAATGGTACCAAAATAAAGACCGGCTCGATTGAGTCGGTCTTTTTTGTTTTTAGTCAACCAGACAGGCGTCCAGTTCTTTCTTGATGTAGGCCTTATCCAGGTTCTGGCCGATGAAGACAAGCTTCTGCATTCGGTCACCGTAGGTCTCGTCCCAGTCGGCGGCCAGGGTGGGGTCGGAACGGAGCATGTTGGCCAACTGGTTCTCGGGCATTGTGGCGTACCACTGTCCGGCATTCTTGAGTGACATCTGTTTGCCGGCCTGCTCAAAGAGGTAGCATATGTCAAACTCATCGGTGAAGTAGCACATTCCCTTGGTGCGGATAACGCCCTTGGGCCACTTCTTGGAGACGAACCAGTCAAAACGGTTCAGGTCCATTGGCTTGCGCGCGTAATATACATAGGTGCCGATGCCGTATTCCTCGACCTCACCGCCCTCATGATCGTGGTGATGGTGATGCTCGTGATCGTGGTGGTGATGATGCTCATGCTCGTCTTCAAGTTCGTCGCCGCGCTTCTCAATCTCCTGGATCCAGGTGGCGCTGGTGGCGACCTTTTCAAAGTCAAACATTCCGGTGTTGAGTATGTTCTCCAACTCAATGTCACCGTAGTTGCACTCCAGTATGCGGGCGCGGGGCTGCAAGGCGCGAACCACCTTGCGGATGCGCAGAAGTTCCTCGGCACTTACCTCGGATGCCTTGTTGAGCAGTACTATGTTGCAGAATTCTATCTGCTGGATTACCAGGTTCTCCAGGTCCTCTTCACCTATATTCTTCTTTACAAGGTCATCGCCGCAACCGAATTCGTCACGTATGCGCAGGGCATCGACCACGGTTACTATGCAGTCCAGCTGGGGAATGCCTTCCTTGTTGTATTTGGCTTCCATACGGGGGATGGAGTCAATGGTCTGTGCAATGGGGCCGGGTTCGCAGATGCCGCTGGCCTCGATGACGATATAGTCAAAACGGTGAGTGGCAATTATGTCATGAAGTTGCTGCACAAGATCCATCTTGAGGGTGCAGCATATGCAGCCGTTCTGAAGGGCAACCAGGCTGTCATCATTCATTCCTACCACGCCTCCCTGCTGGATGAGGCTGGCATCAATATTGACCTCGCCTATGTCATTTACTATTACAGCGAACTTGATTCCCTTGCTGTTGCTCAGTATGCGGTTCAGAAGGGTTGTCTTACCGCTGCCCAGATAACCGGTGAGCAGCAGGACCGGTGTTTTTTCAGTCATAATCAAAAGATATAATCAAGGGTCATGTAAAGACCGTATTTACCATCTCTTTTATCAAAAGGTATGCCAAAGGTCACTGACGGGATGAAATTGTAATCTATGACAGCCTGCATGCTTATGCCGGCGCTCATGTGCAGTTCACGGACTTTGTCCTCAAGTGACGAGCGGTACCGGTCAAAAGATTCGGCTGACACATTGTCACGGGCGGCCAGGGCCCGGACCTGACTCTCAAAACGGAAAGGCTCAAGTATGGCTCCGGCATCAAAGAACGGAGTGATAACTCCAAATATCCTGCGTTTGAATATGTTTGCGTCAATAACGCGGGTGCGCAGTTCAAAATTACCCCACAGATAGTCATTGCCCATAACCCTGTTGTAGAGAACTCCCCGGAGGGTGGTGGCGCCTCCAAGTCCGTCTGACGGCTTGAAGTGAATAATGTATGACTGAGTATAGAAAGGCTGGTAGCCGGCAAATACTCCCTGATAGGCCATACTGTAGGCAAATACTATACGGTCAATGCCCAGGCTCACGTAGTGGCGGAACCTTGCGGCCAGTTTCAGATAGTCATATCCGGTCTTGAAGATATCGGGTGCCCATGCCATATTGACATCGGCATAGACTCCGCGGGTAGGGGTTGCCTCAATGTTGCGGGTATCGACCTTAAGTCCGAACTGATACTCCAGGATGTCGCCGCCGTGTGACTCTGACTCTTCAATCAATCCCTGTTGCCTGTACCAGCGGAACAGTGTGTTGCCGGAGTCATATCCGGGCCAGTTCAGTTCCGATATCCAGTAATGCCAGTATGAGAGTTTTGCTGTCCAGTCCAGAAAGGGCAGTACTGGACCTCCCAACTCCAGTCTGGCATTGAGGTAGCGCCGGTTATAACTGTAATAGGCTATTCCGGTGTCATGGTTGGCGTTCAGTTTGGGGTTATAGTCATGTACCGCGCCGTTGTATCCGTAAAACCAGTACAGGGGATTATCGTCATAATAGAGTTTGGCCGATGTCCTCAACCCGGGAATAAGATACTTGGAGTCATATTGGAACATGTAAAAACTGGCATGTTTGGAGTATGCCAGCGCCTCCAGACAGATGCGGTGTTTGTAGTTGGGGTAAAGGCCTCCGTAATAGTTGATATCCAGGAATCCGCCTACCATGACACCGAAGTCCGAGTCATATGCCATGGCCGGAACGGGATTGACTGACCAGCCTTGTTTGACGGTGGCGTCATCGGCATCGGCACCCTTGACGCCCAGGGGTATGAGCGCAGTTATAAGGACTATTGCAAATAGGCGGCTTAGGGACATTTGGATCAGAACAGGTAATTAAAGCCTATGTTTGTCCAAAGTCCGGTTCCGTCATTCTTGTCAAACGGCTTGCCGCCCTCGAATGAAACTATCATATTATGGTTCATGACGAGCTTGATTCCTAAACCGGCGGTGAAATGGGGATTTTTCTCGCCGCCACTGTAGAGACCCGCATTTTTCTGCTCTTCAAGGCGATAAGGCTGAATGATCTGACCCATATCAAAGAACGGGTTTGTGGCTATCTGCCAGTTCTGGTTGATGAACTTGAAATCATAGATACGCCAGCGCAATTCGGCGTTCAGCATGAAGAATCCGTTGCTCAGAACTCCGTTGCGGTTCAGTCCTCTTACCGATGCGTTGCCGCCCAGACCTTCGGTGTACATCTTGCGGAAAAACATGCTGTTGATGTTGTTCGTGAAGTAGTAAGGTATCTCGCCCCAAAGGTTGGTCTGCAGCATTGCGCGGTATGCAAACGTCAATCTTTCGGTGAAAACGGGCAAAAACTGCGAGAGGCTGAAGTGCAATCCCAGGTTGCTGTATCCGTTTCCGTCAATCAGGTCGGGAGCATATACCAGTGAAAGTTCGATGTTCTCACCCTTTGTCGGGTCGCTGTCATGATTGCGGGAGTCGTATATCAGGCCTGCGCGCAACTGTGTTACGTTGCCTCCGTCCTTCTCGTTGGGACGGATAAGTCCTGCCAGCGAGTATATATCATACAGTGTCTGCTGACCGTTGTAATCCTTCAGTTTCAGATCGCCGGTTGAGATATGATAGAATGCCAGACCAGCAGCAGCACTAAGATTTCCGCTTATGGTTTTGCGCACGCTGACCAAGGCGCGGAACTGGTTACGTGACATGTAATTGTAGCCGGTCTTGGCATCCGGATTATAGGCGGTACCTGAGTTCCAGAAAATCAGATTGGGGTCGTATTCCTGGGCATAGCCGTTGAATCCGTAGAATCCGAACTTGGGTGCGTTGAAATATGTTACGTCGAAGAAAAGTTTGCCGTCGGGAATCAGGTGTTTGAAATCTCCGTATGTACGCAGCACGCTTGAACCTTTGGTATAGGTCGATGCCTCAACGTTGATCTTATAGTCGTATTGCGGATAGTTGGTTCCGTCGCCGTAGTTGAATATGTCGCAGCAGAGTCCGTATTGGAAACCCAGGTCGGAGTCAAATCCTACGACGGGCAGGGGACCGAAGTTCCAACCGGTTTTGATTATCTCATCCTTTTGTGCCATCAGTGACACAGACATTGATAAGGAAATCAGAATCAGGCAAAGTTTTTTCATATGATAGAGGGTTAAATTTGCGGTGGATAGGGGACTTTTATTTGTCTCTTACCTTTTTCCGGAACAGGTCATAACTGAGCGACACACCGGCTCCGGTAGGTCCGAACCAGCGGAATATCATGTTTCGGCGTATGAACAGTTCAGGTGCGTCATACCAGTCATAGTAGTATTTTCCGGAGAACGGGTTACCCGCATCATACGGGTCGTATAGAGTTACGTATACACCGCCTTTGAGGAAAAATTCCAGTTTCCATCGGGTATCTGACTTCTTGCCCAACGGGAGGACGTAACCGTAACCAAGTCCGCCGCCGAAACCTTCACCCTGATAACCGTGACCGGTGTAACCGTCAAAACAGATATCGAACAGGTTGACTCCCGCGTAGGCTGAGAGATAATGTCCGGAGTGGTTGGATGCTTTTTTGAAGTATCGGCGGGCCTCCAGCTGGAGGTTCAAGATCTGGAAACACTCATGACTGGTCTTGGAAAGATGCCATGGGAATTCATACTCACCCAGGAAAGTCCAGCGGCCTTCCTCGGTAGGATAGAGTTCCGCCTCAACGTTGTAGATAGGAGCCCATCCCAGATCCTTGCGGTAGAATCCGTAGTACGGAAGATTTGTCTTTACTGCCAGAACCGGACGTTTGCGTACGGGTGGCTCGGGTTCGGGTTCCGGCTCCTTCTCAATTACGGGTAAGGTATCCTGAAGTACCGGAGCAGTCTCTTCAACGGCAGGCTGAAGGGGTTCTACTGTGGCGGGCTCCATGTTGTGGAGGATGTACACACCCGAATTCCTGATGACTGCGTAGTAGGTAGTGAGGAGGTATTGATATACGTCGCCAACCTTGGATTCACGGCCCAATTCTGTCTTGAGTTTTGCCTTTTTCTGTCCTACCGTCAGAGTCTCTGAATCGATGATATCGATGATTTTTTTCCTGATTCCATCGGACAAATAAGGGTCTTGCGCAACGTACATTGCCAGGTTCTGCCATGACTCTGTAACGGTGTTTACCGATATCTTGCTTTCCAGTTCAGGGAAGGCTAAGAGTATGTATTTGATCATGACTTCCGAGCGGTGTTCGGACAGCCAGATGTTGCGTGAAAGGATACCGTCAGGTGAGGCCTGTGATACAATCTCAATGGCTGTGATGTTGTCAATGCCCAGAGAATCAATCATTTTGTCCAGGTGTCGCAGTGCCAGGCGGTTGTTCATGTGGAAGATGTCCAGACTGGCATCATTCTGCTTGAAGTGAACCTCGGTGTAGTCGGCGTCTGCATAGACACTGTCGGATTCAATGATGGGGAGGATGCGTTTTACGTAGGTGTCCTTGACCTTGAGAAGGTTCTCGGAAATGAATCGGGTTTGGGAATAAGCAGGGACAGTTATGGCACTTAATAGTCCCATAACAGCCATAACAATTGTAAGAATTTTTCTCATTCCCTTAAAAAACGCGGTCTTTTACCCGTTCTTTAGATACAAAGATACCATATCTTTCACGATTAAGTGCTATCTTAGCGTCCGATTACTGGAAAAGTTATGAACAGGTTTTCAAATAACATCGGTGGAAAACTCAAGTTTCGGTTGATAACTCTGGTTTTTCTGGAGTATGCAGTCTGGGGCGCTTATCTTATATCGATTGGAAGGTATCTGGCCCAGGCCGGGTTGGGCAGTCAGATCAAGTGGTTCTTTGCGACAAACGGTATAGTTTCGCTTTTTATGCCCGCACTTGTGGGAATCATAGCTGACCGGTACATACAGGCTCAGCGTCTGCTCGCCGTCTGTCATCTGCTGGCAGGCGCCCTTATGCTGTCGGCGGGAATCTATTGCCTTGGTACAGACCAGGTTATGTTTGATTCTTTATATCCTCTTTACGCTTTGAGCATACTGTTCTTCATGCCCACCGTGGCGTTGACCAATTCGGTTTCATACAGTATAATAACCCGTGCGGGAGGGGATCCGGTCAAGGATTATCCGCCTATCCGTCTGTTCGGAACAGTGGGCTTTATATGCAGCATGCTGGCCGTCAACTTTATTAAAATAGGTGGTGTCCAGATGCAGGACTCATATACACAGCTCATTATGTCGGGTGTTATTTCACTGATACTGTGTATTTACTCACTTACTCTGCCCGAGTGTCCCACCGGTGGAAAACGTGCTGAGCGCAGTGTGGCCGAGGCTTTCGGAATCAGTGCGTTCCGTTTGTTCGGTCAAAGACACATGGCCGTATTCTTTGTGTTCTGCATTCTGATGGGTTCGGCCCTTCAGATTACCAACGGTTATGCCAACACATTCCTGAGTTCATTCTCGTCCAATCCCGCTATGGCCGATACGTTTGCAGTCAAGAACTCGAACGCTCTGCTTTCACTGTCGCAGATATCGGAGACACTCTGCTTCCTGCTTGTTCCTTTCTGCATGAAACGGTTCGGAATCAAGAAGGTGCTGCTCATGTCTATGATCGCATGGGTACTCAGGTTCGGTCTGTTCGGAATAGGAACTCCCGATATGCCGGGCGTGCTGTTGTTCATATTGAGCTGCATACTGTATGGAATCGCTTTTGATTTCTTTAATATAGCAGGTTCTCTGTACGTGGAGCAGAATGTAGACAAGAGCATTCGCGCCAGCGCTCAGGGACTCTTTATGATGATGTCAAACGGAGTGGGTGCAACCATCGGAATGATGGGAGCCGGGGCGGTAATGGACCGTTATGTATTCATGAATTCAATGCCGGACTGGAGTTCGGCATGGCTCGTGTTTGCCGGATACATGGTGGCCGTGGCGGCGCTGTTTGCCGTATTTTTTAAAGAGAACGACAAAAAACGCTGATTTCATCGGACGAATCAGAGCGAACGGCGGTCAAGCTGTGTAAGGATTGTGCGGTAATAGGCGGGGGTAACCGTGATGGTTTTTCCCGACGGATGATCCAAAGTTACGGTGAAATGGCCTTTTTCTTTTCCGTAACGGACAATCTTGGAAGTGTTCACTAGGAATGAGCGGCGGCATCTTACTATCGATGTTCCCACCAGATCCTCCTCAATTCTCTGGGTGCTGCATCTGAGCAGATAGCTTGAAAGCTTGCCCTCCAGGTCATAGAAAATCTGAACGTAGTTGTCCTGCGATTCAATGTAGAAGATGGAATCTTCACTAAGTGACATCTTGTGCTTACCTTGGCTGTCACGGAACTGGATGAGCCGGTGATCGGACTCCATTATCTCACGCTTATGGGTTATCTTGAAGAGTTCCAGTTCCTCCTTCTTGGCTTTATACTGGGCGTAGAACCAGATTATGGAGTAGGGGATGGCAAGTATCAGCGCAACGCATAAAGGTATCCTGAACAGCAGCTGCGGTATCTCTACTGATCCCAGTTTGAAAATGACCGAGAAAAGATAATATTCAGTCGCAATGGCCAGGAATTCCACAATATGCCATACAATCATGCGACGGCCTGTTACGCTGTGATTACGGCTGTAATTGAACAGCAGAAGCTTGCTGACAACAAGAGTGGAGATGGCAACGGTGTAGAACAGGGCGGTTACGCCTGTCTGCTTCCATGAGTGAAAGCCGAACCAGGTTGTAGTAAAGCCGAATGACGGCTGGTACAATGACATGAAAAGCATTGAAAACAATGATACGAACAGGACTGAACGCAGAAGGAAACGCTTCTGCAGCACCTGTTTGGGAACCGTATATTCGCTGCTTTTTGTCATAGGTTGGCAAAGATACTGCAATCTGCCCAATTAAACAAAAGCGGGCCGCCTTGAGAGACGGTCCGCTTTCGCATTTAGACTTATTCCTGATCAGAAGTAGAACATCATGAAGAGCTTACCGCCCAGGTTCTCTGTTCCGATATGGAAAGCATTTGAAGAGGGAGCAATAAGTTCAGTATGTGTCTCAACTTGAGCTGAAGTGGGGTTGTAACCCTCTGACTTGTTGTATGAGCCTCTGTCAAAACGCTTTGCAATCAGGAGGGACATCTCACCACCGAATGACAGTTTGGGAACAATGAAGTACTCAACGCCCAGCTTACCGGCAACACCGGCAACAATAGAGTTCTGATAAGACTCGGTAGCATATGTCCTTGTCCAGTAACCTACATTGTTAACTCCAACGCCTAATCCGTTGTAGTTGGTGCGTGCGGGAATCTGGTTGACATCTGTTACAGCGTTACCATAACTGAAGGTATAGTGGTCTTTTTCAATGCCTACAATGAGGTCGGCACCATAGAAGCCCTGGATACGGTCTTTTCCTTTACGGAACTCTATACCTGCAGCGATTGAATAGAATGCGCGGTTGCGATGGTTGAGGTCTTCAACTTTAGCCTCTGAAAGAGGGTTGATGAAACGTGCTTCATTATCAATCTGATATGTGTAATTGTTGCTGACAGTTTTATCTAAGCCTACGTTGAAACGCAGAGCAGTTGTGTTGTCAAGCATATATTTACCTATGATTGACAGACCTGTTATTCCAAGAGGATCTTCACCTCCGAACTGACCCAGTGTGTTACCGGCATCACCGTTGGCCAGATTGCCAAAGAAGGTGTACACGGGCTGCATGTCAATTCCTATTGCCAGATCACCGGCCTTGGGCAGGTAATCTTTCTCGTCCTGAGCTGTCAGAACTCCCAGAGGGAGCACTGACAACATCAGTAGAGCTGTTATTTTCTTTATTGTCATAACTAATCGTTTTAAAGTTATAGTTAGAATGACAAATTATTCCTCGTCGTCATACTTGCCTGACCAATCGTATGAGCCCCATCCGGTAAGAGAACCATCGGTGGGCTTGAAATACATCTTGGCTGACGGCTTGAACTCATACTTGGTTGTTGAACCGGTCTTGGTGATGAGCTTTGTGTTAACAGATGAAGGTGAGGTAACGCGCTTGAATGTTCCGCCTACGGCCTTCTTGGAGCCGTTGTCTAACTGGTCAGTCCAGTGCTGGAAAGCATTCTCGGTGATATCATCGGGTGCAACTGTAATTGTCAGGTCATCGGGCTGTTCCTTAACCTTTATCTGGATAGAGAACTTACCGCTGGCGTTGGTGGCAACCTTGTATGTGTTGCCAAGTACAGATATGTCAGCAAGAGCGTTGGCTGCATTTACCCAAGTCTCCTGAGCAGAACCTGACTTCCAAACTTCGCCGGCTTTCTTGATGATACCCTCAATTGTAAGAGTGGTCTTCTCATCAGCAGCCCAAACGGCCCAGCCGCAAAGGTCGGTTTCCCAGTTCTTGGGTGTGCCGTCAGCATCAAAGATGTAATAACGGGTTCCCTTCTCATACCACTTGCTTGAAGGATTGACATCACCATTAAAGACATAGTCGCCCTCAAGTTCCATGGTAGCGTCTGATCCGGGGTTACGGTAGTGAGTGAATGTGAGACCAAGGTCTTCAATGTCAAAGCTGCTGTTGTCCCAATTTGCTACGTACTCATCGTCAGCAAACTGCATCAGCACGTTGATTGTCCAGTTGCCCTCGTTGTTGGTGGGAGCAACATAGGTTACGCCGTTTACGGTAATCTTTACGGGAAGATTCTTGGCAACAGCGTAGTGACCTACGCGGAAACCGTCCTCAACAGCCAGCATTGCTGAACCGGTAACGGCCTGTGTCAGATTGAAACCCTTCTTGTATGCCCAACCGGCAATGTACTTGGCGTAGTTGTTCCACATTGCAAAACCTGCTTTAGGAGCGAACTTGTAGTATACGGTTCCCAAGTCATTCCATGCGGAACCGGTTTCAACTATGCTTTCTCCTGTGTACTGGCCTTCAAGAATCTGAGTCTTGCCTGAAGCGTCCTTATAGTGCTTGAAGTTTTCAACGTCAATGGCTGCTGCAGAAACTGTGACGTTGGTTTCATCACCAGTGTTCTTGAGAGGAACGTTGAATGAGAATACACCGCTGTTGTTGGCAAGAACAGCAACGTCCTCAGTGTAAACGGTAAGTATTACAAGCTGTCCCTTGGCGGGCTTGTACTCACCGGTCAGGAAGCCGGTCTCCTCAGCCTTGAGAGCCTTACCTGTAGCCTTGGTGCTGTTTGTGTAAACTACATCGTTGCCATCTGCCTTAACATACCAGCCTGCGAGGTTGTCATTGTAGGTTGAAGTGGCGTGATCAAGGTCAGTATCATCGATGTACATGTACTGGGTACCCAGATTGTTCCATGCCTCCTTGTCATCCTTGCTGTCATAAACAGTCTTGTAGATTGTGTAGTTACCGGCCAACAGTTTGGTGCCGTCATCGTTGTACTTGGGATAGTGTACATACTCATTAGTATAATACTCATCGGAAGTAATGGCGATATTGGGCTGGTCATTCTCATCCTGCAGAGGAATCATGAAGTCATAAGCACCACCGGCCTTGGTCTTGATGGCGAAATCACGGTTGTTGGTGCCATCGTGAACATTGACAATGCGTGTCTGGGCTACGTACTCACCAATACCGTATGAACTTTCAACGGCAAAGAGGATCTTACCCTTAACCTGTACGGGCTTGTCAAAGATTGAACTCCTGTACCAGCCAATCAGGTTGGCGTTCCACTCATCGGGACTCTCTGCTACGGCAGGATTGTACTTGAAATAGAAGTCGCCAAGTTCAAACCACTGTGCATCGTCCTTCTTGATCTGTGTCTTGCCGTTGTATTTACCCTCGCGGAGAACTGTCTTCTTACCCTTGGAATCAATGAACTCGAAAGGCTGAACCTCTTCGGCCAATTTAACTCCAAAGTTGAGGGCATTGTCATCCTGAACGGGAATGTCAACGCTGAAGTTACCCTGAGCGTCAGTGATAACGGTAAGTCCGGTGTTGTAAGGAGCTGCAGCGGTCAGAACGATGGTCTGAGACTCGTTGCGGTAAGCACCCTCACCGAATGATGTCAGATAAGGCATGTAAATCTTACCTGTAAGGGTTGCGGTCTTTGAATATGACTCGTCAAAACCGGGCATACCTGCAGCCCAACCTACCAGATTGTCATCCCAGTTATCGGGCTGGGCCTGATCGGCATCGGTTATGCTTGCATTGTAATAAGGTGTGAACAGAAGGTTCTGTGCACCCAGATTGTATGTTACACCGTCAATGATGTTGGCGAAGTTGAGACCGCCTACACCTGCAGTGTTACCAAAGTTCATCAGCTCATATGCACCGTATACCTTAACAGAGGTTGTGTCTGAGTCAAAGTGTGTGAATTGGCTGTCGCCAATACCCAGAACCTTGAGGCCTGTGATGTGGAAACCGTCAGCAAGTGACTTGACAGGCAGGGTGATTGAGTAGTTACCCTGTGCATCGGTTACTGTACCGAACTTGAGCTCAAGAGCGGCGGTTGTGCCGTAGTCATAGATTACGGTGAACTCTACGGTAGCCTTGTCGGCAGCCTTGAAGGCACCCTTGCGGAAACCTGTCTCATAAGCCAGATTAACCTTACCGGTCATTGTTACCTCATTTGCGAACTGGTCAACGTCAATCTTCTCACTTGCATAAACGATCTCCTCGGGGAATCTGAATGCTCCGGGCATAAGAGCGTTGGCTGCAACAGAGAATGAATAGTTGCGGAGTTCTGACTTGAATACGGGTTTGCCGTCGGCACCCATCTTCTCATAAGTGCGGTAAACATCGGTGAACTCTTCCATGCGGATGGTGGCGTTGATACCGGTGCTCTTTGTGGGGATTGTGATGCTGAACTTACCAGCCTCATCGGTTACTGTCTCAAAAATCTTGTTACCTACGGCAGCAGCGTTTCCATACTGTGCATAGGGAACCTCAATGAATACCTTCCTGCCTGCGGCGGGCTTGGAGTTGATGATTGAGTAGCTGGTGGCGTTTACATCGACGCCAGTGCTGTAAGTTACTGTAGCGGAGATTGTTACCTCCTGCTTAACAGAGCCAAGATTGAACTCTGACTGTTCCTGCTTTGAGCATGATGCTCCAAACAGAATGAATGCAACCAGAGAGGCTGCTCCAAACAGTTTCTGTTTCATAAATAAAATGATTTGTAAAAAATTAGGTTGAATGAAATTGAGATATTTCGAATTATAGTCCATCTATTGGTCCCTTTTAGTACTATTGCGGCGCAAAGTTAACAATTTATGAATATAACGTAATATTTATTTAGATTAATATTACGAATTGTTGAAAAATTGTGCCTATTTGGCTTAAATAAGGCTCAGGACGAGTTGTGTAGCAGTCTGTGCAGTAACCCTGTAGCGGTTGTCGCTGCGGTACCCCAATACCCAGATGATATCTTTGTTAAAAGATACTACAAGGCGGTTTTTGCGTTCTGCGGGGCTGATTTTGATGTCGGTAAGAAAATCACTCACAAGTTTGCGTCCCTTCATGCCGAAAGGAATGAATGAGTCACCTGCGGCCCAGGGGCGTATGGTAAGACTGCCTCCCATTAGAAGGGATGCGTCAAATGTGGCAATGTCAGGATTTTTGGATATGGGTGTTTCGGCAGGAACTGTGCTGATGCTTAAGGTTCGGCCATCGGGCAGCATAACCGAGTTGCCGGGCTGAATTTCCATTACAATAGGCTCAAACCTGTCTGATGAAAGCTCACGGACACAGAACTCATTGCGTCCTTTGATGATTTCATGAGTGGCTGAGCGGAAACTGAGTCCGGGCTGGGCATGGGCTGATACTGCCACGTCATTAATCTGGGCGCTATTGAACCCTAAGGGTGAGAGGATCTCAAACAGGAATGCGCTGACGGAGGGCAGTTTGACCAGTTGCGGGATGTCAATTGCGAATCCGTTATCGGCCTTTGTGACTATGGTGCCCAGGGCGTTGTCAACTGTATTACGGTAGATGGCGTATGATTCCTGCAGGTGGGCGGCAGTCAAGGCGATGGCGTTGTCGGCATCGGGGTTGATGGTGCGCATCAGGGGCAGCAGTTGAAGACGGATCTTGTTGCGGGTGTAATCGGTTTCAAGGTTGGTGCTGTCGGTGATGTAGGGCTGGTCTTCCTTATGGAGCCAATCCTCAATCTCCTGACGGGATACGCACAGCAGCGGGCGGATGATGTGGCCGTTGCGGGGTTTGATGCCGGTCAGTCCTTTGATTCCGGTGCCGCGGATGAGGTTTAACAGGACGGTCTCTACGGAGTCGTCGCGGTGGTGGGCTATGCAGATGGTATCGGCCCCGGTATCGTTCATGATCCGCTCAAAATCGGCGTAACGCAGTTCACGGGCAGCCATCTCTATGGATATTCCGTGCTCTGCTGCGTATGCCTTGGTATCGTAACTGCAGATAATCAGTTCGACTCCGGCCTTTTTGCACAGCTCTGTTACGAACTGCTGGTCACGGTCGCTCTCGGCTCCGCGCAGGTGGAAGTTGCAGTGGACAGCCGTGCAGCGGTAACCGAGGCGGAGCAATACCATGAGCAGGGCGGTACTGTCGGCACCTCCGCTCAGGCCCACGATTACGTGTGCGCCGTCCTTCAGTAGCGCGTTGCTGCTGATGAACTCCTTAACCTTATCCGTGAATTGCATCACTGCAAAAGTAGTTATTTCTTGGCTTTATACAACTGCCTTGTGTTGTGGATGTTGTGCCAGATGGTGTAGAAGCCGCCTGCTACCGATACCAGCGGATTCCAGAAGGTGTAGCCCATCCAGATTCCGAATACGGTGTTCTTCTGTCCGAAGGCCTGGCTGGCCTCGATGCGGCTGCCTTCCCTGCGTCCGGTGCGTCGTCCAACGGCGAACTGGAATATGCAGCAGAGCAGTGAGACAAGAGCTATGCCGATAAGGGTGAGCATGTTGCAGCGGCTGTGTATGATGGCGCGTGTGCTCATAAGTATGGCCAGTGTCAGGGCTACGCTCCACAGATAGAAACTCAGGTTTATCATGGATGCCAGCCAATTATGGAACCGGGGCATGAGCCAGCGTACCGTCCATGCTGCCAGGCAGGGCAGGATGAGCAGCGGAAATACCTTGGCCAATATGCGGCTGAATGCGGCTATGAACGTTATTCCGGCCTGCGGATAGAGCAGAGGTACGGTGAGCGGTACCACAACCGATACTGCCAGATTGATGATTATGGTGTACATGACCACCTGTGCCATATCACCACCCAGTTTGCCGGTGACTACAGCACATGCCGTGGCGGTGGGGCATATCATGCAGAGCATGCCTGTCTCAAAAAAAACACGGTAACGGAGTATCCAGGAAGCAGCGGAGGTGTCACTGTGCATGGCCCATATTACCGTGAAGCAGAGAATCAGGAAGACGGAGACCTGTAATGCCAGGTTGCGTATATGCCAGCGTTTGAATTTGAGCTGACGGGGCTCTATGCGGCTGAAACTGATGAACAGCATAAGGAAAAGCAGTATGGGCTGAGTGCGGCGGCATATGGCCTCCAGAACAGGTCCGGCGGTATGTATGGAGGGAATCTGTGCGTATATGAGATAGGCGCTCGCACCGGAGATCATTCCTATCACCAGCATCCAGTCCTTGAGGAATTTGATAAATCTGCTTTTCATTTCGGGCGCCAAAGATACTTTTTATTTGTGATTTACGTTTTAACTTAGCGCACCAAAACAACATGAGACGCTTCAGGTTAGTGAATATGCTGCTTCCGCTGCTGGCTTTATGCTCATGCACGGATGACTGGAAATTCAGCACGGACTCCGGTTATGTGCTGGGATTTTCGGCCGATACCGTGTGTTTTGACACCGTGTTTACGGGAGCGGCATCGGCATCGGCCGAATTCAGGATATACAACCCCAATGACGTGGGCCTGAGGTTTGACGCCCTGATGGGTGGCGGTGCGGCAAGTGCTTTCCGCATGAACCTGGACGGTGAGGGCGGCGCTACGATAGCCGGCCTGGAGATTCCTGCCGGTGACAGCCTGTTCTGCTTTGTATCGGTCAACATCACACAGACTGATCAGACCGAGGTGTTCAGCGCGTTTGATTCAATACGTTTTGTGCTGGAAAGCGGTGAGGTGCAGTGCGTGCGCCTGTTGGCCCGGGGACAGAATGCGGTGAGACTTAAGGGCAGAAGGATTGAGGCCGATGAGACTCTTACTTCACGCCTGCCTTACATAGTTTATGACAGCCTGTATGTGGCCGAGGGGGCTACTCTGACGCTTTCTCCCGGTACAAGGCTCTATTTCCATAAGGATGCGGTACTTGACGTGGCCGGCCGTCTGATGGCTCAGGGCAGCAGGGACAGCATGATAGTGATGCGCGGTGACCGCCTGGACTTTATGCTGCC
>JAFXMB010000009.1 GCA_017530735.1 Bacteroidaceae bacterium
CCGATGAGCCCTATGTTGCCGGTGACTTGTATGCGTGGGGCGAGACAACAACCAAGTCTGAATACACCTGGGAGAACTACAAATTCTGCAACGGTATGGAGGATGGCTGGATAGCGCAGTTATCCAAATACAATCTATGCCGTGATTTGGGACGTGTTGACAAGCGCACCATCTTGCAACGGTCTGATGACGCTGCTCACGTGAACCGGGGAGGAAAATGGCGTTTGCCAACCCGTGATGAGTGTAATGAATTGATAGACAACTGTACATTTGTGTGGGCCTCCATGAACGGTGTGTTCGGTTACATTGTGATAAGCAACAAGCCTGGTTACACGGACCGTTTCATATTCCTTCCCATCAACACCACTACAGATCAGGGATACGGCATAATAAAAATGTGCAGTTACTACTGGTCCAGCAATCTGAATGAAGCAATAATGGATGTAGGTGACTATCCCGGCTCTACCGAAGCTTACGCTATGTATATCCTTAAGCTTGGTGAGATGTATGATGTCTGGAAAGATCAAAAAATCCAACGACGTTATAACCTGCCCATCCGTCCCGTCTGTGAGTAATGACACAAAATGATACAAAAGGGGTCTGTCCCCTTTTGTACTATAGATAGAATGACTTTATAAGGCGTCTTATATATACGCCAAAGAACATCTTCTCCGGGAGACTGCATTTCTGGAATTCATATCTCAGTATCATGTCCAGACAGGCAAACCTGCCGGCTTGACTGTCAAACTCAGCATGGTCATCGTGGCCGGTGTATGCTTTTGCAAAGGCATCCCAGAACAGATGTAGCTGTGGCTCTGTCATGTGGAAAATATCCTGAACCTGTTTCATGGGCGCATACACATTGCAGATCTGATAAAGATGGCCGATATCAAACATCGGGTCACCATAACCGAATCGGTCCAGGTCTATCCATATGGGCCGGTCGCCGGACAGTACAAGATTTCCCATATTGAAATCACCGTGACTGCAGGTCTTTATGTCCTGTATGGTTCGGGCAAAGTCTTTGAGTATGCGGCGGTTCTTGCGGCTTACGAACTGTACCTTGTCCAGGGCTCTCATGAGTTGCTCCTTGCGGCTGGGAAAGAAATCCGTGTCACACTGGGTGCTGAAAAGTATCTTGCCGTTATGACACATGATCTGAGCCATCTCTTCTATGCGCTGCGGCTCATCGTGACAGATACGTGAAAGAGATTTCTTGTCCTTAATGCGGTCCGATATGGTTCCGTACAGATTACCCACCCGTACCATCTCATGCATCTTGGGAGTGGGTAACCCTAACTTCTCCACAGCCTTGGAAACTTCAAACTCATGCTTGACAAACTCCAGGGTGTTAATCTGCTTTCTATCTACTTTCAGAATCAAATCCGGATGAGACGGATTCTCATACGTGAATCCGTTACCCCCTTGTCCTACTAGGGTCCAAGCGCTCAAATCAATGTTCTTATACTCACTCATAGTCCGTTTTATAATAAAATAGTACCAATGGGGCCTGACCCCAATGGTATCATTTTCCTTTCAGGATCTTCTTGATGTCGTTCAGTTTGTTCAGGGCCTCGATGGGGGTGAGGTTGTTGACATCGATTGAGAGCAGCTGGTCGCGGATCTGGCAGAGCACTGGATCGTCCAGCTGGAAGAAACTCATCTGCAGGCCCTCGCGGTGCTGACCGGTCTCTACGCTGGGGCGGGATATGCTCTTGTCGCTTCCGCTCTCCTCCATCTCCTTGAGGATTGTGCCGGCGCGCTTTACAATGCTGCGGGGCATTCCGGCCATCTCGGCCACGTGGATACCGAACGAGTGCTCCGAGCCTCCGGGCACCAGTTTGCGCAGGAAAAGCACCTTTCCATCGGTCTCTTTTACTGATACGTTATAGTTGCGGATGCGCGGGAATGACTGCGCCATCTCATTGAGTTCATGATAGTGGGTGGCAAATAGCGTGCGGGCATGGGCCGATGGGTGCTCGTGGATATATTCAACGATTGCCCAAGCGATGGATATGCCATCGTAAGTGGAAGTTCCGCGCCCAAGCTCGTCAAAGAGCACCAGGCTGCGGGCGGTCAGGTTGTTCAGTATGCTGGCAGCCTCGGTCATCTCGACCATGAAGGTAGATTCTCCGGCCGATATGTTATCGCTGGCTCCCACACGGGTGAATATGCGGTCCACAAGGCCGATGCGTGCGCTGTCGGCCGGTACGTAGCAGCCCATCTGGGCAAGCAGGGTTATAAGTGCGGTCTGACGCAAAAGGGCCGATTTACCCGCCATATTGGGACCGGTTATGATAAGTATCTGCTCCTTGTCGCTGTCAAGATAGACGTTGTTGGAGATGTAACTTTCACCCGGCGCCATCTGGGTCTCAATAACCGGATGACGCCCCTCTTTGATATCGATAATCTGGCTCTCGTCAACCACAGGACGCACGTAGCGGTGCTCACGTGCCACGCGGGCAAATGAGAGCAGACAGTCTATGCGGCTCACCTGTGCGGCGTTTACCTGAATGGCAGGCACATACTCCAGTATAGATTGGGCCAGGCTGGCAAAAATCTGCGATTCCAGCGCAAGAATCTTGTCTTCGGCCCCAAGGATCTTCTCCTCATACTCCTTAAGTTCAGGGGTGATGTAACGCTCGGCATTTACCAGCGTCTGCTTGCGTATCCAATCGGCCGGCACCTTGTCCTTGAATGTGTTGCGCACCTCAAGGTAATAGCCGAAAACGTTGTTGTATGCAATCTTGAGGCTGGATATGCCGGTCTGCTCGGCCTCACGCTGCTGGATCTGCATCAGGTAGTCCTTGCCGCTGTAGGCAATGCTGCGCAGCTCGTCCAATTGAGGGTCGATTCCATCGGCTATTACACCGCCTTTGCTTATCAGCAGCGGGGTATCGGGACGTATGGTACGGATGATATTTTCGCGCAGGGTTTCACAGAGGTCAATCTTTGCGCCCACCTCACGCAGTTGCGGGTTCTCGGATGCATCGCATATCAGTTTGATGGGCTCCAGCTGCTTGAGTGCCATACCAAGTGAGAGCACCTCACGCGGGTTGATTCGGCCCACGGCAGCCTTTGATACCAGGCGCTCCAGATCTCCCATGCGCTGCAGGGCATCGGTCAGGGCATCGGCCGTATCGGGATAGCGGAACAGATGGTCCACTACATCCAGGCGGTTGTTGATGGCTGCCGTATCCTTGAGCGGGAAGAGCATCCAGCGGCGCAGCAGGCGCGCTCCCATGGGCGATGACGTATGGTCAATAACCTGGAGTAGCGATGTGCCGTCCTCATTGTTTGATGAGATAAGTTCCAGGTTACGTACCGTAAACTTGTCCAGACGCACATAACGCTCCTCATCAATCAGACGGATGGATGATATGTGGCCGATGTTGTTGTGCAGGGTCTCTGCCAGATATTCCAGAATGGCTCCGGCAGCTATCTTGCCGTTCTGCAGATGGTCAACGCCGAACCCCTTGAGGTTGCGCACATGGAAGTGGCGGTTCAGTTTCTCACGGGCAAAATCCTGTGTAAAGACCCAGTCATCAAGTTCGCGCAGGCAGTAGCGGGTGCCGAATGACTGCTCAAACTGCTGGCGGCGGCCGCGCTCAATGAGCGTCTCCTTGGGCGCAAAGTTTGAGAGCAGTTTGTCTATATGGTCGGCCGGGCCCTCGGCAATGAGGTATTCACCGGTGGATATGTCCAGAAATGATATGCCCCAGGCACCCTTGCCAAAGTGAACAGCCGCAAGGAAATTGTTCTCCTTGTTCTGCAGCACGTTGTCACTCATGGCAACGCCGGGCGTAACAAGTTCGGTTATGCCGCGTTTTACAAGAGTCTTGGTGAGTTTGGGATCCTCCAATTGGTCACAGATAGCCACACGCCGGCCCGCACGTATAAGTTTGGGCAGATAGACATCGAGAGCATGATGCGGGAAACCGGCCATCTCGAGTGCCATGGCTCCGTTCTTGCCGTTGTTGCGGCGGGTCAGGGTTATGCCCAGAATCTCACTGGCCTGGACGGCATCCTGTGCGTATGTCTCATAAAAATCTCCGCATCTGAACAGCAGTACAGCATCGGGATGTTTCTCCTTGAGGCTGTAGAACTGCCGCATCATCGGCGTTTCATCGGGCTTGCTCTGTGCCATTTATTTCTTGCGCTTACGGAAGAGGAACAGGGTTGCAACTATGAACAGCGCAATGAGTATTCCAAGAGTAATGAATGTTGCCTTGAGGTTATGGGGTGCAAATCCCAACAGCAGCAAGACAGGGAATCCCATTATCATGGCCGGGATGTTCTGCAGCACCAGGTTGTTGGCGGCAGGAGTCTGGTAGCGCGGGTCTATCTCACGCAGCAGGATCATACCGTTGCTGGCGGTACCGGTAAGCATTCCGAACATTGAGAAGAAACCCTCGTACTTGTAATCGGGATAGATACGGAACGATACCCAGCGTACGTAAACGAATGTGATGAACGCACCAGCCACGCAGACGATGGTCAGCGGCAGCCAGATGGCCTTGAGGTTCTCAAAGCTGATGGCGGCGGTACCGGCCACGATCATTATGTCAAAGCAGATTCCGCTTACACGGTTCAGGAGGAACTCGTTCAGGTATTCACGGGTCATCCAGCCACGCTTGCGCAGGCCGCGAATTACAATCTTGACCAATGATCCGAACAGGATACCCCAGAAGAAGTTGAATCCGTAAACCAGCGGCTTGAGGGTCTTTTCACCAAAGTTTCCTAAGTCAAGACCGCCTATGAACGACATGAGCAGATATACCAGGAAGTAGGTCAGAAGAACTATGCTCACTACGATGGTCAGCTTATCTACAGACTCAGAGTGGGGCAGTTCGTTGCCCTGCTCATAATCCTTCAGGGTGTGGCGCTGAACGCTATCCTGCTCGTGGATCTTGAGCTTGCCCTTGCCGTTAAGTATGTTCATGTAAATCACGCCAATCACGCTTCCTACCAGGAATCCGATAGCGGCGATGGAAAGGCCAAAATCAATGCCGTGGAAATCGATGCCCTGATCGGCGGCACCCAACTGGTAGATGGTACCAAAGTTCAGTGCCTGACCGGGACCCTGTCCATAGCCCATCGGCACCAGAAGACCTCCTGAGTAGAAAATGTCACGGCCTGCTTCCGGGTTCCTCCACCACAGATACATGGGGATTGTAACCAGAAGGCCGATGATACCCTGAATGATATATGTTCCGATGGTCAGTGTGCCGGTGTCGATAACGGTACGTGTGTTGGCGCGGTCAGTCTCCTTTGATGCGCGCAGTGACATGGCGATGAATCCCAGTGCCAGTGTGTGGTAGGTGACCGTCTCCATGAAACGCTTGTCAATTATGCCGTTGAAATCGGCCCAAAGTTTCAGCAGCAGGATGATAAGACCACCCAGCAGGGCAGATGGGATCAGGCTGCGGCGAAGAACCTTTACTTTACGACGGAGTATGTTTCCGGCCAGTACGGCCAGGGCAATGATGAAAACCTGAACTAGTGCGCTCCACACTTCAGGAGCAGCGAACGAAGTCACTGCGATTCCATTTGAAGACAATAGCATATAAGTCGCTTTTTCAATAGTCCTTCAAAGATATGAAAAAAGTATTGAAAAAGTACCAATGGGGCCTGACCCCAATGGTATCATTTTTTGCGGGAGTGGAGCATGAGCCAGATGCCGCCGATGATGAAGGGGATGCTCAGCAATTGGCCCATGTCAAAGGTCATGCCCTGCTCAAAATCCACCTGGACCTCCTTGCAGAACTCAATGAAAAAGCGGAATGTGAAGATGGTGGCTATGCAGAATCCAAAGTAAAATCCGGAGCCTATCTTGTCCTTGTGCTTGTGGTAGATAAGCACGATGACAGCAAAGATGATGAGGTAGGCAATAGCCTCGTAAAGTTGTGCCGGATGGCGTGCAAAATCCTCGCCGTTCTGGACAAAGATGAAACCCCAGTCGGTGCCGGTGGGCTTGCCCACAATCTCGGAGTTCATGAGGTTACCCAGACGGATGCAGGCTGCGGTGAGCGGGGTTGCCACGCAGACCATGTCAATGCACTCCAGGATCTTGACCTTGTACTTGCGGCAGTACATGATCATGGCTATTATGATGCCGATGGTACCGCCGTGGCTGGCAAGTCCGCTGTAACCAACAAGCTTTATGCCTCCCTGAGGCATGAAACGTATGGGCAGGAGCATCTCGATGAAATGCTTGCCGCTGGTAAGATAATATTCAGGTTCGTAAAAGATGCAGTGACCCAGGCGAGCGCCTATGAGTATGCCCAGGAAGCAGTAGAAGAACAGAGGCTCATATGTCTCTTCCTTGATACCGCGGTCCTTATAGAGTTTCTTGACAATAAAGTATGCGGCCACCAGACCTACTACCCACATGAGGGAGTAGTATCGGATAGGGAGTCCTAGTATCCGGCACAATTCAATGTCCGGATCCCATATTACTGCAAGAAAACTGTTCATATCCTTAATGGTTTATACGTTGAAACGGAAATGCATGATATCACCGTCCTCAACCACGTAGTCCTTACCCTCCACATAGAGCTTGCCGGCATCGCGTACGGCAGCCTCGGAGCCCAGTTCCACGTAGTCATTGTACTTGATGACCTCGGCACGGATAAAGCCCTTCTCAAAATCGGTATGTATAACACCTGCGCACTGAGGTGCCTTCCAGCCCTTGCGGTATGTCCAGGCCTTTACCTCCATGGGTCCGGCGGTGATGAATGTCTCCAGGTTCAGAAGACTGAAGGCCGATTTCACCAGACGGTTTACGCCCGATTCCTCCAGACCCAGTTCCTCAAGGAACATCTGGCGGTCCTCATAACTCTCCAGTTCGGCAATCTCGCTCTCGGTCTTGGCAGCAATCACCAGCAGTTGAGCGTTCTCATCCTTGATTGCCTCACGCACCTGCTCCACATAGGCATTACCGGTCTTGACGCTGCCCTCATCGACGTTGCACACATAGAGCACGGGTTTGGAGGTGAGCAGGAACAGGTCATGTGCAATCTTCTCCTCATCCTTGGAATCGAATGTAACGGTGCGGGCCGATTTGCCCTGCAGCAGGACGTCACGGTATGCATTGAGCACATCGCAGACAATCTTGGCCTGCTTGTCACCTACGGCAGCCTGCTTGGCCACCTTCTGCAGACGCTGGTCTATGGTCTCAAGGTCCTTTATCTGGAGTTCGGTATCTATGATCTCCTTGTCACGGACAGGATTGACTGTTCCGTCTACATGGGTCACGTTCTCATCGTCAAAGCAGCGCAGCACATGGATTATAGCGTCGCACTCGCGGATGTTGCCCAGGAACTTGTTGCCCAGACCCTCACCCTTGCTGGCGCCTTTTACCAGTCCGGCTATATCGACAATCTCAACGGTGGCGGGAACGATTCGGCCCGGATGAACCAGTTCGGCCAACTTGGTCAGACGCTCATCGGGGACGGTAATTGTTCCTACGTTGGGTTCAATGGTACAGAAAGGAAAGTTTGCTGCCTGCGCCTTAGCGCTTGACAGACAGTTGAAAAGTGTGGATTTGCCTACGTTGGGCAGGCCCACTATGCCGCATTGCAATGCCATTTGTTACGCTTTTATTAATCTGAGCGCAAAGGTAGCAAAAAAAAGCGTTAGAGCATGTCGTTATCTATCATCCAGATAATCTCCTCGATCATGGCATCCTCATCGTCATGCTCGGGATCATACTCCTTCTTGAGCGACGCGCCGAACAGGGCTGCAAACGTCTGGTAGAATTTGGCCTTGAATCCTCCTATGAAAGCCTTTATCAGGTCATAACTGGTCTGATTGCACTCGCGGTCTATGAGTTTTATAAGGAGTTTGCCCTGTGACAGCGTGCATCGGCGCATAATAGGATAATACTGGTCCCAGACTCCCTTCTCCACTTTTTCCAGATGCTCCTTGCGGGCCTCGTCATCCTGCAGAGTCTGCATGTAGAGATATGTCTCCACCAGTATGGCCTTTACCTCAAGGGCAATGGGATACATTTTCTGTACGTTGCGGGTCAGTTTATCGTATTTGCGCTGTTTGCGGGCGCTGGGGTATATGCGTCGGCCGTAAATGGTCACCTCCATCATCTCGAAAGTGGGGACCGTATCGCCGTCTATGATGGTGGCCAATGCCACAAGCACACGCTGCTGCTTGTCGTCATCATCGGCCCCCGCGCAAAAGGCGGGTACGCACATAACCAGGGTCAGTAACAGTATGACGATACGTTTCATGTCTGCAAAATTATCAAATATCCCAAAAAAGACCTACTTTTGGCCCAATCCTTTGGAAAACATTTGTTTCTAATACTATTATACTATGAAATTAAGATTGTTAATCTCCTGGTTTGCCCTGCTGTCATATCCATTGACGGCGGTTTATTCCCAGAACATTACAGAAGAGGGATGGGAGAGCGTGCTTGAAACACTCCTGTCCGATGAAGAACTCACGGCCGATGCCCTTGAGGAGTTGTCCGATATGTACGAGTCGCTCCATGAGGCGCCCCTGAACATCAACACCGCCACACGCGATGAACTCTCCATGCTGCCCTTTCTGACCGACCGCCAGATAGAGGATATCCACGCCTACATCTACATGCACGGGCCCATGCTCACCCTTGGCGAACTACAACTGACCGGCAGCCTTGACTACGCCACGCGGCAGTTGCTGCGCCACTTTGTCTATGCCGGTCCGCCCTCACCGCAAAAGGAGAGAATAAGGTTGGCCGATGTCCTGCGCGACGGACGCACTGAGGTTGTGGGGCGCATGGACATACCGCTTTACCTGAGGGACGGCTTTCGGAAAGGAACCTATCTGGGCGGCAGGCTGTCACATAACCTTCGCTGCTCATTCAACTGGCATAACCGCATAAGGCTGGGGATATCGGCCGATAAGGATGCGGGTGAACGGGGTTATGACTTTTGGTCACCCTATCTGTTCCTTAAGGATATGGGTGTTCTTAAGGAACTTGCGCTGGGAAACTTCAGGGCGCAGTTCGGGTTGGGCTTGCTGCTGGGCGGCGGATTCAGTGTGGGCAAGACCATGGCGCTGTCGTCAATGAGCCGTCAGACCCAAGGGTTGGGGCCGCACTCATCAACCCGGGAGTACGGTTATCAGAGGGGTGGCGGTGCCGCCTTGGGGTGGGGTCATACCACATTCACGCTCATGGCTTCAAGGACTCCTGTTGACGTCACTCTGAAAGGTGATACAGTCATAAGTTCATTCAAGGAGGACGGATACCACCGCACACCGCTGGAACTCTCCAAAAAGCACAACGTGACACTGAGTATGGTTGCGGCCAATATGCGTTACAGTTTCCGTGGCCTGAAGTTCGGGGTAACCGCCATGACGGAGAGCCTGACGGTTCCGTACAAGGGGTACGGGCGTTTGAGCGGGGTGTCGGCAGACTGCTCAGTGAACAGGGCCAGATACTCTCTGCAGGCTGAACTGTCACTGTTGGACTCCAAACCAGCTCTGATTGCATCGCAGACCTTCAGGTTGGGTAACGGATGGACAGCCAACGCGGTGGTGCGCCATTACAGCCCGCAGTATTTGTCACTTCACTCAAATGCCATGGCCGAGGGCAGCGTGCAGAATGAGACGGGTCTGCTTACGGGCTTTGCACACAGCAGCCGTAACCTAAAGGTGAGCGGTTATGCCGACCTTTTCATGCATCCTGAACCCAGGTATGGGGCATCGGCCCCCAGTAACGGGATGGATCTGAGGATGGAGGCCGACTGGAGGGTGGGACGGCGCGATGCCCTCTATGCCACGGCACGTTTCAAGTCCAAGCAGAAGGACTGCAAGTATACCCGCCAGTTGGAGTACTGCCTGACCGGACGTTACCGGCTGCGCTGGACCCATGACTGCCCCAGCGGTGCCAGCCTGAAGACCCAGTTTTTCTATGTCAGGTATGATTTCATTGCCCAGCCCATAACCAACGGATATGCGCTTACGGGCAGTTATGAGCGCAGTTTTCCGGATTCAGGACTGGATGTGGCCCTTTCGGTCGCGGCGTTCTACACCCAGAGTTATGACTGCCGGGTATCGGTCTATGAGAGCGGTCTGCGGTACTCGTATAACTTTATCAGCCTGTACGGCAAGGGCGGACGTCTGGCGCTGACGGTAAAATACAGGCTGGGCAGCAACATGCAACTGAACCTGAAAGCGGGCGGGACTTACTACCTGGACCGTGACGAGATAAGTTCCTCGCATCAGCGCATAGACGCTTGCCACAAAGAGGACATATCGTTACAGTTCATATCAAAGTTCTGACAGAAAAGATGTACTTTTGCGTACAGAATAAAGGAAAGACAAGGAATCATGTCAACCGTATTGTACAGTTCGCCTATTTTCGGACCCGTTCACAGCCGTCGCCTGGGTGTATCGTTGGGTATTAACCTGATGCCCGCCGACGGTAAGATATGCACCTTTGACTGCATCTACTGCGAGTGCGGCCGTAACTGCGAGCACCATCCGCATCATCACAGACCCACCAGACAGGAAGTGTACGACGCCCTGCGCGCCACCCTTGCCAGAATGAAGGCCGATGGGCCCCAGCCCAACGTGCTGACCTTTGCCGGTAACGGAGAGCCCACGGCAAATCCCGAGTTTCCCGGTATAGTTGATGATGTAGTTGCATTGCGTGATGAGTTTTTCCCTGATGCCAAGGTGAGCGTGCTGAGCAACGGCACCCGTGTGACTGATCCCGCCATATTCAAGGCTCTGCTCAAACTGGACAACAACATCCAGAAACTGGATACCGTTGACATTGACTACATAAGGCTTATTGACAACCCGGTGGGGCACTATGACCTGGATGCCATAATCAAGGCCCTGTGTGAATTCAAAGGTCACGTCATCATTCAGACCATGTTCCTGACAGGAACGCTTGACGGCCGCGATATGGACAACACTTCGGACGCCTACGTTCTGCCCTGGATAGAGACTCTTAAGAAGATAGGTCCCAGCCAGGTTATGATTTACACCATAGACCGTGAGACTCCGGTCTCAACCCTGCGCAAGGCAAGCCGCGAAACGCTTGACGGCATAGCGGCCAAACTCAGGGCAAACGGTCTGGAAACATCCGTATCTTATTGAAATGAAACTTATAAGGACTATCATTGTTTCCCTTCTGCTGACAGTTTCACTGCCGGCGGTCAGTATTGACCTGGATTCGCTTACCGAGCGTATTGACCAGATCATTTATGAGGAACTGCCCGAGGGTACAGACATAGCCCTTATGGTTTATGACCTGACCAACGACACCACACTTTACGCTTACCGCGAGAAGATAATGTGCCGCCCGGCATCGGTCCAGAAGGTCATAACCTCTGTCACCGCACTCTCTTCACTTGGATCTGATTACATGTTCAAGACAACCCTCAAGACCCAGGGCACCATAGGTAATGACAGCGTGCTTAAAGGCAACCTCTATCTTGTAGGCGGTCTTGATCCGGCTCTCAATGAGCATGAGTTGCGCAGAATGGTGGGCGACCTTAAGAAGGCCGGAATAAACCGCATAGACGGTACCCTTTATGCCGATGTCTCTATCATGGATACCATGTACTGGGCCACCGGATGGTGCTGGGACGATGCTCCCGCCAGTTTCCAGCCTTATATCTCACCCCTTATGGTACATCAGGGCTTTGTGGGCGTTGAGGTAAAACCCACCTCCAAAGGCAAGGCTCCCCAGGTAAACATTTACCCGGCTAACACCCACATCAAGGTGGTTAATAAATCTCTTACACTCTGTGACACTCTGGGTCCGCTCACCATAACACGTGACTGGATGCACAATGACAACACCATAATCATTGAAGGAAACTGCCGCCGCCGTCAGTCAACCGACCTGAGTGTGGTGGGATCGGCCGATTTCACATTCGCTCTGCTGCGTCAGTACCTTGACGAAGCCGGTATCAGTTACGGCAAGTATGACTGGGGCCGATGCCCGGTAATGGGACGTGAACTTTCAGTGGTGTCACATGACCTGCCTTCGATAGTAAAAGAGGCCCTGAAGGAGAGCAACAACCTCTATGCCGAGGCCATGTTCCTGCAGACCGGACGCCTGCAGTATCCCAGGGAGATAAAATTCAAGGATGCCGCCAAGTACCTTCAGAACTTTGTATCGCGCAAGTTCGGTATGTTCTCGGCATCGTTCAACATAGTTGATGGAAGCGGACTCTCCATGTATGACATGTGCTCACCGCAGTTCATGGTCGATATGCTGTCACTCATCTACAAAGACCAGGACCTGTTTAAGATAATGTACAAGAGCCTTCCCATATCCGGCGTGGACGGAACGCTCAAGACACGCCTGGGCAATAAGACCACACTTAACAAGGTGCACGCCAAGACCGGATCCGTAACAGGTTCCTGTACCCTGGCCGGCTATATACATACAGCCGATGGACGTGACCTGGCATTCTGCATAATGAATGAGGGTGCCATCAAGATGCCACCCTCAAGATCTGTTCAGGACAAGATCTGTACCGTCCTGTGTGAAATAGGTCTTAAATAATTACAGCTGTTTGAACTGGTATCCCTGTTCCTTTAGCCACTCAATGGCTTTGGGTAGTGCGTAGCGCAGGTTCTTCTCGCTGCGCAGGGAGTCATGGAATACTATTATGGAGCCGTTGCGTGTGTACTTCTTTACTATCTCCAGAACCTTCTCGGGATTGAGTTTCTCATTATAGTCACGTGTTATCACATCGTAGAATATAATGTCGTAATCGCCTTTCATGTAACGGTATGTCCATCGGCGCAGAACTCCGTGAGGAGGACGGAACAGGCGGGTAGCAAAATAACTGTCACACTTGTGTACATTGTCAATGTAATCGTGGTTGCGCATGCGCATTCCGCGAACATGATTGAATGTATGGTTTCCTATGTGATGTCCGCGCTCCACCACCATCCTGTATGTTTCGGGGTGTTTGCGTACGTTGTCACCTACCATGAAGAAGGTGGCTTTTATACCGTACTGGTCCAGAAGGTCAAGAACCCACGGAGTGACCTCAGGGATGGGACCGTCGTCAAAGGTGAGATAAACCGAATGGTCTTCCGGATCTTTCCGGAAGACGCCATTCGGGTAAATTTTACTCAGTATCGCTGTGGGCTGTTCAAGTATCATCAGTTCAGACGACGTTCAAATTCATCGCACATGTTATGGAACTCAACAAACAACTCCTCATACTGATCCTTGTCAATACATTTCTCCAACAACGGGAATACTAATGAATACTGATAGGATGCAATATCTGTGAACTGAGCATTGATGCGTCTGAGATTACGGTCGTTCATACTCAGATACCATCTCATGAGCTGATAATAGTTGTTGGTTGTCTGGAATAGTATCTTGGCAGCCTTATCGGTATGACCTAAAGCAAGGTAGATGTTTGCTATCTCAGAACTTGAGCCATAGAATGCATCGTCAACGGGCATCAACTCATCGGAGATACCGTTAATTACTGATTCCAATACGTTGAAAGCCTTCTCCTTCTCACCCTTGTTGAAGAGTTCAATTGCAAGCTGAGCGGAAAGTCGGCGCTGTGACAGGCACATTCTGCGGTTGGTCTCATCCAGATAGACATCAGGATTGTCCAGTCCGCCGTAATTGAATGTCATGAAGTTGTCATACATTGTGTCGGGATCAATACCGCCGTTGCTTGTACCTTCACCGATGGCCTTCCAGTTGAAAGGAGTGATACGGTATGCAAGACCTTCAAGCAGGAAGTAGTTTCCAAGTCCCAGAGTGTTTTCTTTGGCAACTGTGGTAGCAATGTAGAGAGGTCTCTCCCAGTTGCAGTTTGCCAGCAGGTCAAGCATCATGATCTCATTCTTCATAAGATTGCTCTTACCCTTAAGTGAGATGATCATGCGGTCCGGCATCTTTGCCTTGGTCTCCTCATCGGTTGCACCGCGATAGGCTTTGGGAATCATCATTCCTGAACGCAGAACGGCATCCTTGTCTATCTTGAACCAGATGGTATCTGTAGGAATCATGTGATGCTGCTTGATCCAGTAGTTAAGGACGTTGTGAAGTTCAAATGACCTTTCAACCGCCTCCTTGCTGTTATTCTTGAGCAGGATCTCCTTATCCTCAGGATTAACGGCTACATAATCATTGGTGCCGGTCTGGTAATCTATTCTCTCAAATGAGATGGGAAGAGCCGGTGAATCATATGCTGGACGTTTCATCTGGTCGATATACCAGTCAGTCATGAGGTAACTCAGGTTGCAGCAACGTGCATCGGTACGGAATCCTTCGGTCTCAAAGTTATACCAGAGAGGGAAGGTATCGTTATCACCGTTTGTAAAGATTATCGGGTTACCCTGCTTGGAGAGTGATTTCAGATAGTTCTGACCAAAATCACGGCATGCATATCGGCCGCTACGGTCATGATCATCCCATGTTTGGCTTACCATCTGAAGTGGAACCATAAGACAGATGACAAAAGCCAACAGGGCCGATGCCTTCTTTCCGATAAACTTGAATCTGCCCAGCCATTCGGCGATGGCGGCAACGCCTATTCCTATCCAGATGGCAAATGCGTAGAATGAACCCGCATAGGCATAGTCACGCTCACGAGGCTGGCGCGGAGTCTGGTTCAGGTAGAGCACGATGGCCAGACCTGTCATGAAGAAGAGCGCCAGAACAACGATGAACTGCTGTGAACCTTCACGTCCCTTTCCAATCTGCCATAACAGACCAAGCAGACCCAGAATGAGCGGCAGGCAATAGAATACGTTATGACCCTTTCCGGAGAGGGAGTCAGGTAAAAGTTTGCTGTCGCCTCCTGTAAGCAGGCGGTCTATGAAGTTGAAACCTGTAATCCAGTTACCGTTTTCAAAATCTCCGTAAAGGTTCTGATTGTCATTCTGACGGCCGGCAAAGTTCCAAAGGAAGTAACGCCAGTACATGAAGTTGACCTGATATCTGAAAAAGAACTTAAGGTTCTCGGCCTGTGTGGGAACGGTAACCTTGATGTTGTTTCCACGCTGGTTATAGGTGACTGTACGGCCCTTGATACCTCCGCACCATAACTTGTACGATGCAATATGATCGGGATCCCTGCTGTACATGCGGGGGAATAGCATATTCTGTGCATATACATAATCGATCTTTTCATCCATTATGTAGTAACTGTCCTTTTCAGAGTCGTTGGCCTTTTCCTTACGTCCGTAGGAGTTACCCTTGAACTTGGTTACAGGTGAGTAGTAAGTATACTTCTGGTCCTTCTTGAGTTCATATACCAACTCTGAACTGTAAGTCTGTCCGTAAAGGAGAGGTCTTGAACCGTACTGTTCACGTGCCAGATACTCACCCAGTGCAAAGATATCCTCGGGTGAATCCTGATCCATGGGCGGATTGGCGGTTGAACGGATCACGATGACTGCATATGATGAATAACCTATGGTAATCATCATGACGCAGAGCATGATGGTGTTCAGCACGCTGGCCGACGGCTTAACCTTTTCAGGGATACCGTTTGAGAAGAGGTAGATGGCACCTGCGGCCAGAACAACCAGACCCAGTACGATACCGCCTGCCTTATGGCCGTAGAAAGGTATGCCGGCAAAGGCTACGGTAAGCAGGAATGAAAGGTACATGAGAGTCTTGCGGTCACCGCGCTGTGTCTCATATGCACCCCAGATCAGAAGTCCTACAAGCAGTATGATGTAGACCATCAGACCGGTGTTGAAGGGCAGACCCAGACCGTTTACGAACAGGAGTTCAAACCAGCCGCCAACCTTCACGATACCGGGAACGATACCGTACAGGACTGCCGCAATGATTACGCCTGAAAGTATGAATGCCAGAATTCCGCCTTTCCAGGTGGGGTTCTCTGATTTCTTGAAATAGTATACCAGTACGATGGCTGTGATACAAAGCAGGTTCAGCAGGTGAACGCCAACTGACACACCTATCAGGTATGCAATCAGTACCAGCCAGCGTGCGCTGTGAGGCTGATCGGCGTTCTCCTCCCATTTAAGTATGAGCCAGAATGTAACGGCTGTGCAGAACGATGAGTATGCATAGACCTCACCCTCAACGGCACTGAACCAGAAGGTATCGGACCATGTATATGCAAGCGCTCCTACAATGCCTGAACCGAATATGGTTATCATCTGCCACATATCGGGATCCTTGGTACCTGCCACCAGTTTCTTTACAAGCATGGTTATGCTCCAGAAAAGGAACAGTATGCAGAGTGCGCTAAGTATTGCGGACATGATATTTACCATCATGGCTACCTTACTCGGGTCACTTGTAAACTGTGAGAACAGGTTTGCCGTAAGCATGAATATAGGTGCCCCGGGCGGGTGTCCTACTTCCATCTTGTAACCGGTGGTAATGAACTCCGGGCAATCCCAGAAGCTGGCGGTTGGCTCAATAGTCATACAGTAGGTCACTGCAGCGACTGCAAACACAAGCCATCCGATGATAGTGTTCAGTCTTTTGTAATTCATTTTTGCTATGAACTAAGTAATTAGAGAGTCCCAAAGATAGTCCTTAAAAGGTTAACGGCTATCAATTGACAGTTATTTAATGTTATTCCCGCAATAGGTCAGAGGTCCTGACCAATATCCCTGCGGAAGTATTTTTTCTCAAAATCTATGAGGCTTGCACCTTTGAATGAGAGTGCCAGAGCCTCGTCCTTGTCCTTACCGTAAGAGCTGACTGCGATGACACGTCCTCCGGCGGTAACAACCTGGCCATTGTCATTGAAGGCGGTTCCGGCATGGAAGACTACGCTGTCCTTTACCTTATCGATTCCGCTTATGACATAACCCTTGTCATAATGCTCCGGATAACCGCCTGATACCAGCATAACGCATACGGCAGAGCGGGGATCCTGCTCCAGGGTCTTGGTGTCCAGATTACCTGCGGCCACACCCTTGAAAAGTTCAACTATGTCACTCTTAAGGCGCAGCATCACGCTTTCGGTCTCGGGGTCACCCATACGGCAGTTGTACTCAATAACCTTGGGATCACCGTCCACATTGATTAGGCCAAAGAATATGAATCCTTTGTATACCAGACCCTCCTGGGCCAGACCTTCAACGGTGGGATGTATAATACGGTCCTCTACCTTTTTCATCCACTCCTTGGTGGCAAACGGAACGGGTGATACGGATCCCATGCCGCCGGTGTTCAGGCCGGTGTCATGCTCGCCTATACGCTTGTAGTCCTTTGCCTCGGGCAGTATCTTGTAGTGCTTGCCATCGGTCAGAACGAATACGGAGCACTCTATTCCGCTCATGAACTCCTCAATCACAACTCGTGATGAGGCGTTGCCGAACATACCGCTCAGCATCTCCTTCAACTCCCTCTTCGCCTCCTCGAGAGTGGGCAGAATCAGCACGCCCTTACCTGCGCAAAGACCATCGGCCTTGAGTACGTAGGGAGCCTTGAGTGTCTCCAGGAACTTGAGTCCCTCGTCCAGGTTCTCACCTGTGAATGTCTGATATGCTGCGGTGGGTATGCCGTGGCGCTGCATGAAACGCTTTGCAAAGTCCTTGCTGCCCTCCATCTGTGCGGCTTCCTTTGAGGGGCCGATGACCGGGATGGCCTTCAGTGCGGCGTCATTAAGGAAATAGTCATATATGCCGTTTACCAGAGGATCTTCGGGGCCTACAACCACCATATCGATCTTCTTGTCAAGAACGAATGCCTTGATTGCCTCAAAGTCATTGGCCTTGATGGCTACGTTCTCACCTACGTTTGCAGTACCGGCATTGCCCGGAGCTATGTAAAGTTTGTCAAGCTGTGGGCTTTGGGCTATCTTCCAGGCCAGAGCATGCTCACGGCCTCCGCTTCCAAGTAACAGGATCTTCATTTCTTATTGTTTCTGAACGGTTTTTTCTCAGTTTTACGGAAAGGCTTCTTTCCCTCACTCTTGTGGAAAGGCTTGCCTCCTTCACTCTTGTGGAAAGGCTTGCCTCCCTCACTCTTGCGGAAAGGTTTGCCTTCTTCGCTCTTGCGGAAGGGCTTTCTCTCCTCCGATGACTTGCGGAAAGGCTTTTCGGTCTTGCGAGCCTCCTCTCTCTCGGCCAGACGTGCCTTGTGACGTAGAGTGCCGCTGCGGCGGGTGGGCAGATCGTCCTTCTTGAGACGGCGGTCACCACCGCGGAACTCGTTGTAGCGTCCGTCAAATATCTCGTACTTGCGCAGTTCGCAGGGCAGTGCTCCGTTAAACAGGGGAATCTTGGCCGACGGCTTGAGACCAATCTTGTCAAAGCACTCGTAGTGGTAACTTATGATCCAGGCCTCACCGCCTATCAGGGCATGCTTGAGGCGCTCACCTATCATCTCATACAATCCCAGCAGGTTCTCCTCAACCAGACGCTCGCCATAGGGAGGGTTGGTGATGATCACGGTGCGCTCCTTTACAGGCTCAAAGTCCTTGAAGTCACGCTGTTCAAACTGTATGGTGTCAAGCAGGCCGGCAGCCTTGGCGTTACGCTTGGCGGTCAGTATGGCCTTGGGATCCTTGTCATATCCCTTGATGGTGAACTCGAACTCACGCTCCTGTGAGTCATCATTGTATATCTCCTCAAACAGGTCACGGTCAAAATCCTTCCACTTCTCAAATGCAAAGTGGCTGCGGAACAGACCTGGTGCCATGTTCCTGGCTATGAGTGCGGCCTCAATGGGAATTGTACCCGATCCGCACATGGGGTCAACAAAATCACACTTGCCGTCCCAGCCTGACATAAGGATCATGCCTGCTGCAAGCACCTCATTCAGAGGAGCCTCCATGGCCTCCTGACGGTAACCGCGCTTGTGCAGTGACTCGCCGCTGCTGTCAAGTGAAAGTGAGCAGTCGTCATGTGAGATGTGGATGTGGAACGTAAGGTCCGGATTGGCTACGCTTACATTGGGGCGTTTGCCGTATTTGTCACGGAAATAGTCGGCTATGGCATCCTTCACGCGGTAAGCCACAAACTTTGAGTGGCGGAAATCCTCGCTGTACACAACTGAGTCAACAGCGAAACTGTCGCTCAGGTCCATGTATTTTTCCCATTCCACCTTACGGCAGATTTCATATACATCGTCGGCGCTGTCGGCCTTGAAGTGAAGGAAAGGTTTCAGGATACGGATTGCGGTACGCAGGTGGAAATTGGCCTTGTACATCAGGGCCTTGTCTCCTTTAAAGGACACCATTCGGTTACCAATGGCCACCCCATTGGCTCCCAGATCAATAAGTTCTTTTGCAAGAATCTCTTCCAGCCCCTGGAAGGTCTTGGCTATCATTTCAAATTCTGTCATCTACGGATGATGTTTCAGCCTGCAAAGATACAAAAAAGGTGTCAAAGAGAACCTTCCCATTTGACACCTTTTTTGTTTAGAGAGTCACTGACACTTTCTTGCCCGAGTAAGTCACGGTCTTGACCTCTCTCTTGTGACCGTCAGTAACCACCGTTATGCGGAAAGTACGCTGTTGTATCATTCCTTCGTATGAACCTTTGCGGGCGCCGATGGTCAGGTTGCGGCTCTTGCCATTGTAACTGAAATCAATTGTCGAGAATGCTCCGTTCTCATAGTTGTAATTGTCAAACTCATCCTCATACAGCGTGAACTTGCCGTCGGCTCCGGCATAGACCAGTATCTCCAGGTCATCCCAAGGTTTCTCGGTCGAATACTGTACATCGGGGCCGATGGGCAGGATGGTGCCGGCCTTTACAAAGAGCGGGATGCTCTTGATGTTGACTTCACGCTCTATCTCCTGACCGCCGTCATACATCTTAAGGGTCTCAAAGTCATACCATTTGGTGCCTGCCGGCAGATATACCTTAGTGCTTTTGGCTTCCAAAAAGTCTACATCGCCTATGCCTGCGCGGCTCTTGCTCTGGGCTCTCTCAGGGGTGTATTTGGCTTCAAGCACGGGGGCTACCAGCAGTGAGCGTCCGAACATGAACTCATTGTTGATATCCCATACTTTACGGTCGTTTCTGAAATCCATCATCAGGGCACGCTGATAGGTGCCGTTGTTTGCATTCACATCATGAGCCACTGAGTATATGTAGGGCAGAAGGCTGTAGCGCATCTTTACGGCACCCAGCAGGGCATCGAACACGGGCTCGCCTGCCTGGCCGTAGTAGTAGAGTTCACGCGGAACCTCGGTTCCGTGGCTGCGCATCATGGGGCAGAAAACGCCGTACTGCATCCAGCGTACATAGAGTTCCTGATAGAGAGGATTCTTGGTGGCGCTGCCGTCCTGTGAGCGCTCGTTGTAGCTGTTGGCAAAGAATCCGCCCAGGTCACTGTTAAAGTTGGGGTTACCGGTAAGCGCAAAGTTAAGGCCTGCGGGAACTTGAGCCCTGAGTGAGTTCCAGTTGGACTGCACGTCACCGGACCAGGTGTTGGATCCGTAGCGCTGTTGTCCGGCAAATACCGAGCGGGTAAGTATAAGGACACGTTTGTCATTGCCGTTTGGCATAGCACGCTGGTTGTCATAGACGCCGCCGACTGCCATAAGGGGGAATGCGTTACGAACCCTGCGCCAGGGACCCATTGCGGTGGGCAGGTCCAGATCCTCCTCCTTAAAGTCCAAATGGTCGGGCTCGGTAGAATCCATCCACCAGCCGTCAATATCCAGATTGTACAGGCGGGTCAGGTGGTTCCAGTAGATGTCACGCGCCTCCTTGCTGTACGGGTCATACGGACGTACCCCTGACGGGTAGTCCCTGCGTGGAGGCCAGTCGGTAAGTCCGCTCTGCGGCCAGGTCTGGATGTCTATCAGCATGTTCTTGGGCTGCAGTTCGCGGTAGGGTTTGGTCATGGGGCCGAATGATGACCAGATGGATATCATCAGTTTGGCGTTCTGGTCATGGATATGCTTGATCCAGCGCTCGGGATTGCTGAACTCAGGAGCGTTGAACTCCATGGCGTTCCACAGATAGTTGCTGCCCCAGTACTGCCAGTCCTGTATCATCACGTCGATTGGCACTCCTATTGAGCGGTAGCGGTCCAGCACCTCGGTCAGTTCGGCCGATGACTTGTAACGCTCGCGGCTCTGCATGAATCCGTAGCTCCACAGAGGCAGCATGGGAACAGTGCCGGTAAGCTGGCGAATACCTGCTATGACGCCGTCGGCATTGCCGCCCCAGATAAAGTAGTAATCCACGCATCCGGCGTTCTCGGAGGTAAAGTAGAACTTGCCATCCTCAATGCCCAGTGTGGTGGGGGAGTAGTTGTCCCAGAACAGGCCGTATCCCTTGATGGATTGGATTATGTTGCAGTAGTCATCGGTGTTGCCCTGTATCATGCGGCGGTAGGTTCCGCTCTTGGCCATCTTGCCGTCCTGTTGTATGCCGATGCCGTAAAGGGGTTCATCGGTATCCAGGTTGAATCCCTGGTCAACTGGTATATCGGCATAGTCCGGTCGGGTCATAGCCACATTGCCGTGACCGAAACCGTTCTCGGCCAGAAGGACCTTACCCTTGCTGTCCATGAATGTTACATCGTTTCCCGATACCTTAACCGTCAGGGCCGAACTCTTGTAAACCTGGGCTCCGTTCTTATCGGCTGATTGGGAAACCTTGACCTGCTGAGGCTGCATTGTAACGGACAGACTCTGTTTCTTGTCAGGATTGTCAGGTCCGGTCTTGTAGATTCTTACTATGGACGGGCTGAAGAATGTAACCTTAGTAGTCCAGTTATCAGCCTCCTGCGCATTGCATATGGCGGAAATACCTGCCAGAGCAACGAATAAGCTCAGTAACTTTTTCATTTCAGATTGATTTTTTTTCATTTCAGATTGATTTTATGATCAGCTTTGACAAATACCGGAATACGGTCAATGGTAACGGGAACCTCCACATATCCGCCTCCTTTATAAGTCTTGGAGTCTGAGGAGTCAAAGAGTTTCCAGCCTGCCTCATACTTGGGCAGATATACGCGCATGGACTTGATGCCCTGCTCGGTTACGGGGCATACCAGCAGTGACGGTCCGAACATGAACTCTGTCTGCTGTTTCATAGCCTCGGTGTCACCCGGGAAGTCAAATACCAGCGGACGCATCATGGTGTAGTTCTCATTGCTCACTTTCTTGGCGCAATCCAGGATGTAGGGCTGCAGACGGTCACGCAGTTCTATCTGCTTGTGGAAATTGGCCTGTGTCTCTGCCGAGTAATTCCAGGGCTCAGTGCGGCTCATGTAACCGTGAACACGCATGAACGGCAGGAACACTGCTGTCTGAATCCAGCGCATCATACGCTCCTGATAAGCGGCATCATTGTACTGGTTGTTAGGACGGAAGAATCCGCCTGCATCGTATGTCCACCAGGGCTGGCCTGTGGCCATCAGGTTCAGACCTCCTGCTATCTGACGGCGCAGTGTCTCCCAGTCATTGCCTACGTCACCCGACCAGTTGATGGCACCGTAACGCTGTATTCCTGTAAATCCGCTGCGGGTAAGTATCATCGGATCGCGGTCAGGCTGGTCCTTTATAAGTCCGTTATAAACGGTATGGTTGACCATGTTGGGGTAGGCGTTGCGGTAGAACTCTCCGGGAATCTTGCCGCCGGCCACCATGCGACCCTTCAGGTCATCGTTCTCAGGCTCGGTAGCATCCTGCCACCAGGCGTCTATACCTGTGGGGAGCAAACGCTCGCTGAAGTTCTTCCAGTAGGCTGCGGCTGCATCGGGATTGAAGAAATCTATCCAGTCGGTTCCCTTTATGTAATAGCCGGCGGCGTTCATCTGACGTCCCACCTCACTGTTCTTGTCTATCTTGGACCATACCGAGAGCATCAGTTTCATGTCCATGCCGTGCAGCTCATCGGTCATGGCCTTGGGATCGGGGTACTTGCCCTCGTCAAACTGCATGGCGTTCCAGCCGTACTTGCCCCACCACTGCCAGTCCTGTACAATCACGCTGGTGTGGTAGCCCTCGTCCTTGAGACGGTGTGCGTTCTCAAGAAGCTCCTTCTGGCTGTCATAACGCTCACGGCAGTGAATGTAACCGAAAGCCCAGTCGGGCATCTGCGGAACCTTACCGGTAAGGTTACGGTATGAACTTATTATCTGGTCGGCTGTGCCGGCAAATACGGTGTAGTCAAGTGCCACTGCTACGGGCGAGCTGAATGTGGTGACATCGGTAACCTTGCGTACGCCTACCGACGGCTTGTCACCGCGTGATCCGCTTACAAACACCTTATGTGTACCCTTGTCCAGATGGGTTATGGCCGATGATGTGGGCGGCAGCCAGGTGTTGTTGGCGTTGATTATGGTATCGCCGTCAATGGTGAGCAGGTGCTTGCGGGCCATTGACTGGCCAACGTCAAGCAGTATTGAGTAGTCACCGCTCTCCTTAACCTCGATTTCACCGCTGAAATCATTGAAGAAACGGCGCTCACGCACGTTACCAGCGGTGCCGGTGGCATTGACAGTTACCGATGTACCGTCCGATCCTCCCTGCTCCAGTTCAACCACATAGTCTGACGGGTTGAACTCTGTCAGGCCGTAGTTGTTCCACAGTATTCCGTATCCCTTATTGGATATGATCATGGGTATAGAAATCTGGGTGTTGACCTGGGTAAGGCGGCGGGTCAGTCCGCGTATGTTCAGATAGCCGTCCTGGAACTGGCCGGTACCAAAGAGAAACTCATCGGGGGCGGTAACAAATGACTGGCTCACGGCAAGAGAGTTAAAATCACCGGTTTTGCCTACTACGACAGAGCGTGAACGGGCTGATTCGGACAGTATGACGTTATCCTGTGAATCCTTGAATTTTATCTTTCCGTTACGGGTGTTGACAACCGCCCGGAGATTGCCTTCAGTGCTGCTGACATATACCAGACCTCTCAGATTCTGCGAGCAAATTATTGATTGATGAGCAGGGTTTTCTGTATAAATAAGGTTTTCAAGTTCCGGCAGCTGTATTCCATCGGGAATGTACTGCACGCGGATGGCGTCATCGGCCATAGGTGTTACGTAAAGGGTTCCGTCGGACATGCCGATTGACACTTTGTAATCTTGAATCTTGACTGTTGCCTTCTGGCAGGCGGATAAGGACAAAACTGCCAAAAGAAGCAGATAGCAGATCTTTTTCATAATGATAGTCAGGGTTTTATTTTGGTTAGTGCAACAAAGATAGTGTTATTTCAGGAAAAGAGCCTAATTTTGCGCCACTTAAGTCAAGTTTTATGAGAAAGCAATTACTACTGTTCCTGATATCGGTCATATCATGTTTCTTAATTTCCGTAAAAGCCCAGACTGTACCGCCCCAGGTTCCTGAATCTGTGGTGTTTGCCGGCCAGAAGATCACTTTTGACAGGGCCGACCTGCGCGAGCGTATGGATCGCGAACTTATAGCATTCACGTACTCGCACAATATGTCCACGCTCATGATTAAGAGGGCCAACCGCCTGTTTCCGCAGATAGAGCCCATTCTGCAGCGTATGGGTATCCCCGATGACCTTAAGTACCTGATGGTGATAGAGAGCAATCTGGACCCTCAGGCAGTATCGGGAGCGGGTGCCGCCGGACTCTGGCAGTTCACCCAGGCCACCGGCCGTGCATACGGACTTGAGGTGAACACCAACATTGACGAGCGCTATAACACATACAAGGCTACCGAGGCCGCATGCCGTTTTCTGGCCGAAGCCTACAGCAAGTACGGCAACTGGATGACTGTGGCTGCCAGTTACAACGGAGGTCAGCAGGGTATGGACCGTCGCATTGAGGCCCAGCACACAAAGGACGGCCTTGACATGTGGCTGGTCGATGAGACATCGCGCTACATGTTCCGCATCCTGGCCGCCAAGATGATGTTTGAAAACCCGGCCCTTTTTGGATTCAGTTTCAAGCGTGAGGACCTATATCCCTACATTCCCATCAAGGAGCAGATCAAGATAACCGATCCGGTTGAGGACCTGGTAAAGTTTGCCGAGGACCACGGCATCACATACGCCGACCTTAAGCGCGCCAACCTGTGGCTGCGTGAGACCAAACTAAACAACAAATCCCACCGCACCTATTACATCGATATTCCCGATGTAAAGGCCCAATACTATAATCCCTCAAAGACTAAGGTTCATAACCCTGCTTGGGTGAAGTGATTATTTCTGTTGTGAGGGAAGGATAATCCCGTTTATCAGAATCTGTGCGACCGTTTCGGCTTCGCTTATGGGAACCTCTTTGGGAATGTCCACTCCAAAGCGGGTCTTGACTTTTTCCACCAATTCATCGGTGTAAATGAGCTTGCCGTCGGTCACGTTTTCAATACCGTCGTGGTAGATTGACTTGCGGTTGACTTGATGCATCAGCTCCAGGGGATACTCGTCGGATATGTAGCCCTTGACATCCTGTCCGGTTGCATCAATAATGAAAGGATAACCGCCGATATTTCCGTCCACGCCGGGAGTATGAATCTTGATGCAGGTCCTGTTGCGGATAGCCGATATTATGCTGTAGATGATATCGAAATTGCTCGATGCGTTCATCATGTTGCGCTTTTGGTCGGTGGGCATGGATATGCTGCAAGCCTTGAACACTTCATCAGGATCGATATCCAGTTCTTTTCCCTTGTACCTGATGTTCAGAAGGAGTTTCTCGCCTTCGGTATGTCCCTCCTTGCTGATGACAACGTCGTGGAAATGGCTTGCCACAAGCGTGATGTCAATGTCATTGAGATTTTCTATACCTTCCTTTTGGGCAACGTAGAATTTAATACGCGGAATCAGATGGTTCAGATTACCGCTGCCAAAGTCAAAATATGCCATCCCCGCACTTTTGAGCCAAGGAATGACGGCGTCAGAGTATGATGTGTTGATGCTTATGGCGTTGCATCCTGCAGCATCATAAGCCTCCATTATGTTCTTGCCAAGCAAAAGAGACATGGGTGTCCAGATGCCGTAAGCGCGCAGGTTGGACCATGAGATGGTTCCGTATTTGAGGCCGGCATAAAGGCGGCTGCTGTTCACGATGAAATCGGGCTTTATCTTTCTTAAGGCTGCCTCAATGGATTTTACGTCCTTGAAGTCACAACCGCCACAGACCACTATTTCGCTGCGCATCTGACGGCGTATCGTAGCGGCAGTACGGATTATGTTCACGTCCTGCTGCATCTTGTCGGCATTGCGTCCCACCACTGCAATACGTAACTGGGGGTCGGCAAGTGAAACCAGATAATCCAACAGATAACAACCTACGCTTCCCAGACCAAAGATGGCTATGGTTATCTTTTCTCCTCCATCAAGTTTCTTACGGATGAGGTTGAGTTTCTCATTTAATGTCTTCATTTCTTCAAAGCTTTGATTGCTTCCTGATAATCAGCCACAGTATTGCAGTTATACCAAAGATCAATCCTGATGATATCCAGTTCGGAACCTTTGCAGACTCCAAAGTACTTCTGGATTATCTCAAGATTGGTACCCTGTTGCTGGTTTGGGGTAAGGTTCAGGCAGATATCCTTTACCCTGGCTGCATCCTTGAACTTCCACATCTGACCTGAGTTGTAGATGGCCGTAAAAGGTTCCTTTATCTCAAGGCATGAGTGACTGGTATCGTAAATGTAGTGGGGGTAGTTGCCGGCATCAAAGTAAAGTGCAACGGCCTTGTTTGAGAGTATAGGCTCGTTGTTGACGGTGATGGCGTCTTTTGCCGATGTCAGCAGTCTGTTCACGCTCTCGGTGTCAAAGAACAGGTCTCCCTCAATAAATACAATTTCATCGGCCTTTTGGGATACATTCTGTATTCCTTTCAGAAGACTGAATCCTGATCCGTAATCACTGAAATGATCGTTGAATACCAGCTTTATCCTGCTCTTTACGTCAGTCAGATTCTTTTCTATGAAATGCTCCAGATCATCATACTTGTAGCCGCCCACAACGATTATTTCATCTACAAGGGCAAAAGCCTTATGTATCTGAATGCTCAAAAGCGCATTGTCAGGCGTATCCTCATAATAGAGGCACTTGAGCACCTTCTCCCTGGTGTCCCGGTTGAAACGGTTGGCCGTACCGGCTACTGTGATAATCAGACTTCTCATTTCTTATCGCCAAAATCAATACTTGAGAACGGTATGTGTGACTCTCTTTTGTCTTCGGGCGGCAATGTCATGTAGTCGCGGTACTGATAGACAAGTCTTTCGTCATATTCCCTTGTTCCCAGAAACTTATAACCTTCAAACTCATATTCACTAAGATCGGTAAACCACTTCTTGGGCATACTGTATCTTATCTTGAGAGGACTCTTGAAATAGAGTTTTCCGTTTGAGATAAAGAGCAGCACCCTCACTCTGTTGGGAGAGTCGTTGCGGCTCCTGCTTGCCATGCGGTCAATACGTTTGTGAACGGTATTGGCCGATATATGATTGATCAGTTTGAACCATAGTTTCCAGAATCCTTTCTCATTTTTCTTGGCTACCTCTGACCAAAGGATCTTCCTCAGGCAGAAGCAGTAGAAATCAAGCAGCATCTGGCCGATAAGCGACTTCGGAGTATCATCCAACGGGAAAATATCAACACCGATTCCGGTCTTGAACTTGAGATGCTCCTGTCCGACCCTTACGAATGTAGTGCCGGTGCGGCGCAGTTTTGCATATCCCCAAAGGTAGTTGGGATCAGTTGAATGGTCCTGAAAGAAACAGATATCGGGATTCATCTCATGGGCCACCTTCTTGAACTTATCATACTCCTGGCGGAGCATTACTATGTCCATATCATCATCCCACGGAATGAAACCTTTGTGTCGGACAGCACCCAGCAGGGTTCCTCCGTCAATAGAATAGAGAATGTTATGCTTACGGCAAACACGGTCAAACTCAGCGACCATCTCCACTTCCATAAGCTGCATCTTGCGCAGCTGCTCTTTTGTAAGCTCTCCCATAAATCAGCTGTTTTGAATGGATGCCACACACATCTCAAGACCCTTGTCAAGGTTGATTATAGGTTTCCAGTCGGTGCGGGTGCGTATCTTCTCGGTATTCAGAACCCTGCGCTCCGGGTCGGAACTGCGGAAACCCTCAAATTTGATTTCGGGTTTGGGCAGTCCCATCTTCTCGGCTATCTTGTAGGTAAGGTCTATGATGGTGATCTCTTCGTCGGTAGCCACGTTGTAGACTGTTCCGTCAAGAGCCTTATCGGAATTGATAAGTGCCATAACCGAACGGCAGCTGTCAATGTTGTGCAGGAATGCACGGCGGTTCTTCTTGGAGTTCTCAAGCAGGGTGACTGACCCCTTCTCAAGCAGTTCGTTGATGATATGCGGAATGATATGCTTGGCAAAACGCTCATGCTTGCTGTACACATTGGCAAAGCGTATGGAACAACCCTTGATCTTTCCCTTGTCGACGGCATCTTTCATGAAGAACTCAGTCATCAGCTTTCCGCATGCGTAACTTGTACGCTGGCTGTGTTCGGCCGTTGACATAAGCAGATAATCACTTTCACGGACTCCGCCATTGGCATTCCATGACTGCATGGAGTAAACCTCGGATGTAGAGCAGTTGATGTAGATATCGGCTCCTACGCGTATGGCCTGTTCCAGGAAAGACTTCATTGAGATCACATTGGTTTCCCAGGTATGTTCAACCTCATAGAAGTGCTCTGTATGTACCACTGCAGCGCAGTTGATGTATACGACTCTGTCAAATGAGTCTTTTTCACTTTTGACCTGATACTCAATGGCCTGCATCTGCACGGCATTGTTTATATCGTATTCGTAGAATGTGAATCCGGGGTTATCCAGATACTCCTTTATGGTATCTATGGAACTGGCAAAGAAGTTGTCGAATCCTATGATCCGGCTCTCTTTCTCTGATTCCAGTATCTGGCGTACAAGCTCGCTTCCTGTCATTCCCGAAGCTCCGCTTAAAACGTACAGTGTATTCATATGCCTTTTTTTAATCTTTCCTTGTAAAATGAATCAACGCGCGGATCAAACAGCGCCTGTTCCTTGTCTACATCATACCATACTGAGCGGTGCTCAAAGCTTTGGGTCTGTGTATCCAGAATGCCGTATTGTGCATACGGATTATGGTTGCGGGGCTGACCTACGGAGCCGGGGTTGATGAAAACGGTGCGTTTTTTGTTTCGGTATTCGATGTTGTCCGATGCAAAGAAGTACTCCACGTAATGGGGAATATGTGAATGAGCCGATACCACATAGTCAAACCGGGCAAAACGGTTGTCGTTCAGACCGTCAACGCTGAACCTTCCCCATAATGGGTCATCAATGCTTCCGTGCATAAAAAGGAAGAGGCTGTTCTCTATCTCCTTGGTACAGGTTCCACTGTGATCCAACTCACGGTCCAGGTAATTCTTGGATTCTTTGGTCAGTATGGAGTTCGTGAACTGAAGTACCGAACGTCCTCTGTCGGTGGCGAACTTGTCAAGGCTTCCTCCAAACACAGAGTATTCATGATTTCCCCACAGGTTGACAAGAACCTTGTCTTTTGGCAGTGCGCGGATAATGTCTATGGTCTCGTTGGGACGTGGGCCGTAGTTTACAAGGTCGCCCAGAAGAACATAAGCATCAACCGGTTCTTGACGCTGCAGATCAGACAGCACTGCCTGCAGGGCCGTGACGTTGGCGTGTATGTCGGCTAAAAACGCTATTCTCATTTTTTCAGGAAGGCCATCAGTGCCTCTTTGTTTTGTATGGGTGTCGTGGTGGGACGTCCCAGGTCCTTGCGGTTGCCCTTCTTGACTTTCACCTCCAACAGGACAGGACCTGTCATGCCTGACAGAGTTGATAATATGTTTTGCAACTCATCTTTCGTTGAAACGGAGTATACGGCATTATAACCTGCGGCTTTGGCTATGGCCGGCAGGTCAATATTGAGACCGACAGTGGGCTGACCGCCTACCGAGTCGTGGGCTCCGTTGTTGAATACCACGTGAACGTAGTTGCCTGGTTTCTTGCTTGCCACGATGGCCATGCTGCCCATGTGCATTATGGTGGCGCCGTCACCGTCAAAGCACCATACCTTGCGGTCCTTTTTTTCAAGTGCGATTCCAAGTGCTATCTGGCTGGCGTGTCCCATTGAGCCCACGGTAAGGAAATCGCGTTCATGACCCTGTCCCCAGGCCTCACGTGCCTCAAACAGTTCACGGCTTATCATGCCGGTTGTGCTTACAATCACATCCTTGTCACCAAGTACCGATGCTACTTCCTTTATTGCCTCTTCACGGCTCATGGTGAGATTGTTAACCTCTATGTTCTGGAGCTTGTAATCATCAAAAGTATCCTTCTCGATAACCAAAGCAAATACTTCATTGTTCCTGAGTGCTGCAACTGCACGGTCAATCTGTGCGGCAGCCTGATCCTCCTCCTTGGAGAGAACTTCATAACCGATGCCCATCACGTCAAGCAGTCCTAAGGTCACTTTGCCCTGCTTTACGTGTTGAGGCTCGTCATGTACGCCGGGGCGTCCGCGCCAACCGATGACAAGCAGCACCGGTATGTTGTATACATCCTTGTCGGTAAGTGAAGCCAACGGGTTTATGGTATTGCCCTCTCCGCTGTTCTGCATATAGACGCATGCAGGTTGTCCGGTTGCCAGGTAATGACCTGCAGCAAAGCCTATGGCTGCACCTTCATTGGCCGTGATTATGTTATGTCCGGAATCGGAATGGTCTGTGATATAAGCACAAACATTCTTGAGAAGGCTGTCCGGCACACCTGCAAAACAGTCTATTCCGTTCTCTTTAAGCTTCTCTATGAAAAAAGCGGGCGTCAGCATGACAGTTACTGTTTAGTGCCGGGAATAAGATTCAGTATTTCTTTAATGGGCATGCAGTATTCATCGGATGCCTCCAGGCTTCGTGAGGTTTCAAGAATACGTTTTGCGCATTTTACCATGGCCGGATAGGCACTTCTGAGCATGTGGTTGGCATAGATGACGACGTTGATACCCCATGATGCCAGCTCCTCTTCGGTAAACTGGTTGTAGGTGGTTGGCACGGCTACAATGGGGGTGTGGTCATCTTTCTGGCGGAAACGCAGGCAGAACTCTTTGATATCCTGTCCGTCCTTGTTCCTTGAATGGATCATTATGCCGTCAGCTCCGGCTGCTACATATGCAAAAGCACGTTCCAATGCATCTTCGACAGGCTTTCCAGCTATCAGGCTCTCTATGCGGGCAATTACCATGAAATCACGGGTTATCTGGGCGTTCTTGCCGGCCTTTATCTTGGAGCAGAAACCTTCAATTGTATCCTGAGTCTGGACGGCATCGGTTCCAAACAGGGAGTTCTGCTTCAGACCCACTTTGTCCTCAATGATGACGGCCGATATGCCAAGTCTTTCAAGAGTCCTTACGGTAAAGATAAAGTGTTCGTTCTTTCCGCCGGTGTCACCGTCAAAGATTACGGGTTTGGTTGTTACCTCAAGAGTGTCATTCAGGTCGTGGAGACGTGTCGTAAGGTCTACAGCCTCTATATCGGGCTTACCCTTGCTGGTGCTGTCGGTAAGACTTGAAGCCCACATTCCGTCAAACTCCTTGTGCTGTCCGTTAACATCGACGGATGTATGCTCTGCTATGAGTCCGGTCAGACCGTTGTGGGATTCAATGATCCTGACAATGGGTTTTGCCGAAATCAGGCGGTGCAGGGATGAAAGACGCGCCTGGGGAGTTACTCCAAGAGAGTCTATGGTCTCTTTCAGACCGGAAGCGGATATACCTTTGGTGTACGGTATCTCTATTATCTTTCCGCCGATCTCCTCCATTACCTTGAAGGCCTGCTCGCGCAGATACTTGCTGGGTCCCTCTTTCCAGTCGTCGCCGTGAATCATAAAATCAGGCTTGTACTTGATCAGATTGGGAACATAATTCCAGTCATCCTGCGGAACGATGCAGGATACTCCCTTTATGTTTTCTATGACGTTTTTTCTCTGTTCGTAGTTGAGATAAGGCAAGCGTTTGTGTGTGGCGATAGCCTTGTCGGTAAACAGACCGATCATCAGATCACCGTATTTAGCCCCTTCATTAATGATATTGATAAGACCCGGATGCATGATATCGCCTATCATGCCAAGGTATACCGTTTTGTTCTTTTTTGCCATGTCTTTTAAAAAGAATACTACATAAATTCACAAATATAATACTTTTATGATAAACGCTCTCTTTCAGACAGGCAATAAAAAAGCAGACCGGTCAACTTAAGGCCGGTCTGCCAATTGTATGGTTTGTTTAATCAGAGATTAAAAGCCTTTTTAATCTTATCTACATAGTCCAGTTTTTCCCATGTGAAGAGTTCCACTTGAATGGTCTTGGCAGGCATGTAGTGTGATGTGAAGACCTTTGTGACGGTCTGCGGCTCGCGACCCATGTGTCCGTATGCTGCGGTCTCGCTGTAGATGGGGTTACGCAGTTTCAGGCGGTTCTCAATGGCCTTGGGACGCATATCGAACAGCTGGTCCACAATCTTTGCAATCTCGCCGTCGGACATCTTCACATGACTTGTTCCGTAAGTATTGACAAAGATATTGATGGGCTTGGCAACGCCGATAGCGTAAGAAACCTGCACCAGGACCTCATCGGCCACACCTGCTGCAACCAGGTTCTTGGCGATATGACGTGTTGCATAAGCTGCGCTGCGGTCAACCTTGCTGGGATCCTTGCCACTGAATGCGCCTCCGCCGTGGGCTCCTTTGCCTCCGTAGGTATCGACAATTATCTTACGTCCGGTAAGGCCGGTATCTCCGTGCGGTCCGCCTATCACGAACTTGCCGGTGGGATTGACAAAATACTTGATTCCATCGTTGAAAAGGGCTCTTACTTTGTCCGATGCAATGGTGCTGATTACACGGGGTATCAGTATGTTCTTAACGTCCGATTCAATCTGAGCGAGCATCTTGCGGTCAGCCTCAAGCTGAGCCTCGACTGTGGCGTTCTCAGGTGCGATGAATTCATCGTGCTGGGTTGAAACCACGATGGTATCGATGCGTACGGGTTTTCCGTTATCATTGTATTCAACAGTTACCTGACTCTTTGAGTCGGGACGCAGGTAGGTCATTACCTTGCCCTCGCGGCGGATATCGGCCAGCACACGCAGTATGCGGTGTGACAGGGCCAATGATACGGGCATGTACTCATCGGTCTCGTTTGTTGCGTAACCGAACATCATTCCCTGGTCGCCGGCACCCTGGTTCTCGGGGTCCTCGCGCTCAACGCCGCGGTTGATATCGGCGCTCTGCTCATGAATTGCGCTGAATACGCCGCAGGAGTCACCGTCAAACTTGTACTCTGAACGGGTATAGCCAATTCGGTTAATCACTCGGCGTGCAGTCTCCTGAAGGTCAATATAGGCCTTGGATTTTACCTCACCTGCAAGTACCACCTGACCGGTGGTTACAAGGGTTTCACATGCAACCTTTGAGTCTGGGTCAAAGGCCAGAAGTTCGTCAACGACGGCATCGGATATCTGGTCCGCTACCTTGTCAGGGTGTCCCTCAGACACCGATTCGGATGTGAATAAGTATGACATATTATATATAAAAATATAGCCCCACTGTCTTTTGGGACAATGGGGCTGCAATTCAAATTATATGCTGTCAGTAAGTGTGACTTTTAGCATTTTTTTGTGTGGTTGCAAGCTGTC
>JAFXMB010000010.1 GCA_017530735.1 Bacteroidaceae bacterium
AAAGGTTGTTTCGGCTGCCAGAAGTTGGGCCGATGCGTGATCAAGGACGATGTGAACGACATCATGGCCAAGGTACTCAAGGCCGATGTCATCTGCTGGGCCACCCCCATCTACTATTATGAGATGAGCGGCCAGATGAAAACCCTCATTGACCGTATGAACGCAATGTATCCGCAGGACTATCAGTTCCGCGACGTCTATCTGCTCACAACCGCAGCCGAGAATGAGGAGCAGACTCCCAAGCGGGCCGAATCGGGCCTGATGGGCTGGATAGAGTGCTTCCCCAAGAGCCGTCTGGCCGGAACGCTTTTCTGCGGCGATGTCAACGACGCCCGCGAGATTGAGGGCAACCCCAAACTTGACGAGGCTTTTGAATTAGGCAGGAAGGTATGAAAAAGATTATTTTAGCAGCTGCACTGATGGGCGGGATGCTCACGGGCTGCACAGGAAACGGACAAACAAAAACAGACAATAATATGACTACACTGCAATTGACACAGGAGTGGGACAAGACGTTCCCTAAGAGTGATAAGGTTGACCACAAGAAAGTTACTTTCCGCAACCGCTACGGCATTGAGCTGGCGGCCGATATGTACACACCCAAGAATGCCAAGGGTAAGCTGGCAGCGATTGCCGTAACAGGCCCGTTCGGCGCCGTAAAGGAGCAGTCAAGCGGTCTGTACGCACAGCACATGGCCGAGCGCGGATTCCTGACTATTGCCTTTGACCCCTCGTTTACCGGTGAGAGCGGCGGCGAGCCCCGCCGTATGGCATCGCCCGATATCAACACCGAGGATTTCCTTGCAGCGGTTGATTTTCTGTCCGTTCAGGATAACGTTGACCCCGAGCGTATCGGCATAATCGGCATATGCGGATTTGGAGGTATGGGCGTGAATGCGGCAGCACTCGATCCGCGCATCAAGGCAACCGTGGCATCCACTATGTACGATATGAGCAAGGTGAACGTGGAGGGCTATTTTGCCAGCGAGGACACACCCGCTCAGCGTATGGAAAAGCGAAAGGCCATTGCGGCACAGCGCACAGAGGATTACAAATCAGGTACTTACAAGCGCGCAGGCGGTGTTATTGATCCCCTGCCCGACGATGCGCCCTGGTTTGTAAAGGATTACCACGCATACTACAAGACTCCGCGCGGTTACCACAAACGCAGCGGCAACTCCAACGACGGCTGGAACGTAATTGGCTGCCAGAGTTTCATGAACCAGCCTCTGCTGGCATGGGCTCAGGAGATAGAGAATCCGGTGCTGCTTATCCACGGTGAGAAGGCCCACTCACGATATTTCTCAGAGTATGCGTTTGAGCGCATGACCGGAAGGCATGTGGAGGGTGTATCGGCCGTAGAGGGAAATAAGGAGCTAATGATTATCCCCGGCGCATCGCACGTGGACCTTTACGATGACGTAGCCGGAGTAATCCCCTACGACAAGATTGAATCATTCTTCAAAGCCAATCTGAAATGAGAGCCAAATTATTGAATATCGGACTATTAGCATTCAATGACAGTGAAAACAGTTGATTTTTCGGTTTGGCCCAAGGGTGAGCCCAATACCGCATACGCTCAGTATTTGACGCAAAGGGGTCGTTTCCCTTTGCGTCGTTTTTTATACCTTTGCACGTCGGTAAAGGTTTATGAAAAGAATCTGTCAGTTTGTATCCAAGTACATGGGTGTGCTGGTATTTGCGGCGGCAGTGCTGGCCTTCATATTTCCCGATGCGCTTTCAAGGATACGCCCCAAGGTTATCAATTATCTGCTGGGCGTTGTGATGTTCGGCATGGGTCTTACACTCAATCTGGAGGATTTCAAGGTTGTGTTCAGCCGTCCCAAGGATATCATCATAGGCTGTCTTGCACAGTTTACCATCATGCCACTGCTGGCATGGGTGCTGGCACGTGTGTTCAGGCTCAATGATGCACTGGCATTGGGCGTTGTGCTGGTGGGATGCTGCCCGGGCGGTACGGCATCGAACGTAATCACCTATCTGGCCAAAGGCGATCTTGCACTGTCGGTAGGCATGACCGGCGTATCCACCATCCTGGCACCGCTGCTTACACCTGTGCTCACATGGGCGCTTGCCGGCCATAGTGTCCATGTGAATGTGTTTGGCATGCTGCTGAGCATACTCTGGGTGGTGATTCTGCCTATTGTCATCGGCCTCATCATAAAGAGTCTGTGGCCAAAGTTTACCGATAAGGCCGTAGATTATCTGCCCGCATTCTCATCGGTGGCAATTGCATTTATCGTAGCGATCATAATTGCGGCCAATGCCGATAAGCTGCTGGCAGGAGGAATGATAATAGTGCTTGTGGTGATGCTCCACAACATATGCGGACTGGGGCTGGGCTACTTTATTGGACGTCTGCTCAGGCTGTCCGAGCCCAAGAAACGGGCCATATCAATCGAGGTAGGCATGCAGAACTCAGGTCTTGCGTCATCACTTGCCACCCTGCATTTTGCCGCCTACCCCCTGGCCACCATACCCGGCGCCATTTTCAGCGTCTGGCACAACATCAGCGGTGCAATCGTAGCTTATATTTTCAGAAAATGACGCAAAACGAAACGACCCCTTTGCGTCATTCGCAAATAAACATGAACAGGATGAAAGCAATTAACCGAATAGCAGGCTTGATGCTTGCATTGTGCGCAGTCTTAATCTCATGTACAGGAAAGAAAGCAGAGACCGGTGCGCTAAAGCCCAGAATAGTTGTGATGACCGATATCGGCCCGTCGGAGGTGGAGCCCGATGACAATGAATCAGCCGTAAGGCTGCTGGCATACGCCGACCGGTTTGAAATAGAGGGTATAATCACCACAATAGGCTGGAACTGTGACCCTTACCCCAAGGACTGGGCGGTATATCTGACACGCGTAATTGATGCATATAAGACCGATGTGCAGAACCTCATGAAACGCTCCGGCCAGAAAAGGCACAAGAGCATAGAACTGGAGAACAGCCGTCAGGAACTTGGTTACTGGCCCAGTTATGAGTACATCAGCAGCCGCGCCATGATGGGTAGCACCCGAGCCGGCATCGGTGTAATCGGTCCCGATAATGACTCACCTGGAAGCAGATTACTGATACAGCTGGCCGATGAGGACGACGACCGCCCCATCTGGCTCTGCTCATGGGGAGGCGCCAACACATTTGCGCAGGCCGTCTGGCGCGTTAAACAGGAGCGCAGCCCGGAGCAGCTCCGCAAATTCCTGAGCAAGTTCCGCCTCTACACCATCACCGACCAGGATATGCAATGGAGCATGCGCATGAACCGCGCTTACAGTTCTCACCAATGGCTCCGACGTGACTACGCACAGGAGCTGATGCTGGTTTGGGATGAGAGCGCCTGGCTTAACCAGAACGAGCTGGGCAAATCAAACTGGGACAAATATGAGAGCCTGATCCAGGGCAAGGGCGCCATGGGCAAGGTCTATCCCAAGTTCCTGTGGGGCGTTGAGGGCGATACGCCCAGCTTCCTGCACGTGATGCCCAACGGCCTGAACAATCCCGATGACCCCACTCAGGCGGGCTGGGGAGGTTACCATCAGTTCGGCATATCACCAGACCGCGAGACCTACGCCTGGACCAACTGGCAGCAGCCGATCAAAGATATATCCGATCGTTATGAGCACAAGTTCTACCCCGATGAGTTCAACGATTTTGCCGCCCGCATGCAATGGGCTGATACCGGCAGTGGCAACCGCAACCCCGTAGCCGTCATAAACGGCAGTCAGGACCTTAGGCCTATGGAGTTATCGGGCAAATCAGGACAACACATAAAGCTGGACGCATCCCGTTCCTTTGACCCGGACCGGGACAGACTCACATTCAGCTGGTGGTTCCAGGAGTTCCCAGGCGAGACCGTCTACCCCCTTATCAGCGACCCCGCATCGGACAGGATTACCGTTACCCTACCCGATAATTCCAGCGGCAAGACCTACCATCTGGTCTGCGAAATTCACGACAACGGTCCGTTCAACCTTACCGCATACCGCCGTATTATAATTAATTGTAAATAAGATAAATATGAAGATCATTCTGACAGGAGCCACCGGATATGTGGGTGAAGGCGTGATGCTGGAGCTGCTACGCTCCGGGCAGGTTGAGAAAGTGCTTTCAGTAAGCCGCAGGCCGGTTGAAATAGACAAATATGATAGTCTCAGGGCCGATGAAAAGAACAAGCTTGAGGAGTACATAGTAGATGACATGATGACCTTGAAGGAGGCTGCCCCCCTATTCCAAGGGTATGATGCCGTATTCTTTATTGCCGGAATCAGTTCCATAGGCGCCCCCGAGGATGTTTACAGGACCATCTCATACGATATCCCCACACACTTTGCCGATATCATGCCGGGCAAGGAGAATATGACATTCATCTACCTGAGCGGCGCCGGCACTAATCCCAATGGCCGTCAGTGGTGGATGAAGATTAAAGGTGCGACAGAGCAGTATATTGCCCAAGCCGGGTTCCGTTACGCATTTGCCTACAGGCCGGCATTCATGCGCTGGGCCAAAGGGCAGCGGCATATACAGAAGATGCAGTATTGGTTCATCCCGTTCTACCCTATCAGCCGTCTTCTTGGTGGCGGCAACAGCATGACTGAAGTTGCACTCTCTATGATTGCTTGCTCTCTTAACGGCTACGCCAAGTTTGCCATCGGTCCCCGGGATATTTCCAGATTGGCAAAAACGACGCATTAGGAAACGACCCCAATGCGGCGTTTTTCTGGCGATTTACGCGCATGAAACGTTGTGGGTCAAGCTGCGATTCAACCTCATCGAGAGTCATGCCAAGCTGATGACGGACTCCAGACAGAGTACATAACCTGACCACGCCGTCCGAAGGACTGGTAAGTTCGGTATAAGAAAGGTTGCTTCGGGCCGATTCCAACTGCGCCTGCGCCTGCGTAAGCTGCGCCTCATGGATGCGTATCTCGGCAAGATAGCCCTCAACGCGGGGAATCATACGGATACTCTGACGGCCCTCGACCGATGCCGGATAAGTCTGCTCCAAAGCAATGTCAGAGCGGCTAATGACCATAGTCTGATGACTGGCGCCTGACTCCTCCTGCTGCATAATCAGCCTTGAAACCTCCTATTTGTCACCTCAAATTTTCTTGGTCATGCGGACACAGCAGAAAGTGTCCCCTTTGATTACGGGGCAGCAGCAGTCTTTGGTGTAGCCCAGTTTCTCATAAAAGCCCACTTTATTGTCGCGGCTATCCAGGACTGCGGTTTTGAAGCCCAGTTCGCGGGCCCAGTTTTCGGCCTCCTCAACCACCTGACGTCCCAGTCCCTGGCCGCGATATTCGGGCAGGACCACTACACGGCCCAGATTTATATGGGTCTCGTCTATGGCGTACAGACGGCAGGTTGCTATGGGCAGGTAGTCATCAACAATGACTATGTATTTGGTCTGAGGCGTGTCGTGTTCGTCAAACTCGGCATCAAGGGTTATCTTGTGCTTGCGGGCCATGGCCTGGATTCGGACGTAGTACGCTCCCGCCTGCTGGGGAGTTCTGGTTGCGCGGATTATCTGCATGTTGGTATTGTTTGATGCACAAAGGTATTCTGTTTTTTCATACCTTTGGGATAATCATGGTTCAACGTTTATAATTACTAACCTTACAGACATGACTAACCAACAATTAAGAGAAAAGCCATCAAACCGGTAAGATAACTATAGCGTCAAACCAGGCTTTTGGTGGTCCAGCGGCGGGATTTCCATCGGCGGATAAAAATCAGTCCGCGTATGTTTTCGTCCAGGATCAGGGCACACCATAGGGCAATAAGACCTCCATGTATGCCGATGCCCAGTACCCAGCTGCCGCCCACGGCAACGGTCCAGCACACTATAATGCCAACCGTAACAGGATAATAGATGTCACCGGCCGCACGGAGTGAGTTCACCCCGAAGAAGTTTATGGCACGGCCCACCTCTACCATGATATCAATCCAGAGCACTATGGTTCCCATGCGTATTATATTCTCGTTATCGGTCAGCATGGAGAATATGGTATGACCAAAACAGGCCGTGGTGAATGACAGCACAAAAGTGACGGCAACCGAAATGCGCAGTACCCGTCGGCCCAAAGCAAACGCGGCGGTGTACTTTTTCATGCCGGTAAGATGCCCTATCACGATTGCCCCACCCTGCGCCGCCGCAAGCGAGAACAGGAACACGAAGGTGGTTATGGTCTGTCCGTATGTGCGCGTGGCCAGCTCGTCGTTGCCCAGCATATTGATGAAATAGGTAACCACCACCATCGAAAGGCTGTACGACATCTGCTCGCCGGCCGACGGAATGCCCACCTTGAACAGCTTGCCGGTCTCGGCCCACGGGAACGGGCGAAACAGCCCCTTGGGCAGGTGCCCTATATACTTGCGGTAAAGCAGATACAACAGCAGGGCCGATGATAACGCGCGGCAGATCACCGTCGATATTGCCGCACCTCTAACACCCATTGCCGGTAGCCCGAACTTACCGAATATCAGTGCGTAGTTGCCCAGAATGTTGATCACATTGACCAGACCCGATACAAACATAGGGTAATGAGCCTTGTCAACGCTCCGCAGGGCCGCTGCAGCCGACAGCGACACCGCCTGGAAGAATGCAAACGCACCCACAATACGCATGTACGGGAACCCCTCCACATATAGTTCATCACGAGCGCCCATCATATTAAGCAAGCCCGATGCCCCGCCAAACAGGAACGCACTGAACGCCAGTCCGATAAGGAAATTGAACAGGACCGATACGCCCATCACCTGCAGAACACGGTTACGCTGCCCTGCCCCCACATACTGCGAGCAGAGTATGGATGTGGCCATCGATATGACCTGGAATATAATGAATACGATATTGACCAACTGATTGACCAGGCCCACCGCAGCCACGCTCTCATCGGAATAACGGCTCAGCATGAATGTATCGGCCGCACCCAATGTCATGACAAGCAGTGTGTCAATGAAAATGGGCAGCGCCAAAGTGGCAAGCAGTCTGGTCAGTTTTCCGTATCTCATCTTTTACAGAAGGAAGAACAGTGCCACGCCGGTCATGCTTACCAGCACGCCTATTACCTCCTTGAACCTGATGCGCTGCTTGTCAAACACGGCAGCCGGGATAAGTATCAGCACGGGAGTGAGCGCCATCAGTGTCGATGCGATTCCGGCATCGGTATAACGCACGGCCATGAGTGAGAGCGACACTCCCACCACAGGGCCGAACAGGCTCATTATCAAGACATAAAGCAAAGCCTTATGGTCACGTGCTGCAACCTTGAGTTTGGGCATTTCCTTACTGATCATCATTAGCAGTATAAAGCCGATGCTGCCGAATATGGCGCGGATCATGGTCGATGCAAACGGCAGCATGGTCTGCATCAGTTCCGGAGTCTGTGCCGGAAGTGCAGCCGAATAGTGCTCCAGGCCTATCTTGCTCAGCACAAGCCCTACTCCCTGCCCCGTGCCGGCTCCTATTCCCAGCAGTATTCCCTTAAGCGGCAGAGTAAACTTGAAATGGTGTTCACGGTCACGGCTCAGGATTGATATTGCAATACCGCTCAGCGTGACTGCCATTGCCAATGCAGTGCGCCAGGAGAGCTGTTCGCCCAGCATAGCCCAGCCTGCAAATGCTGCCATCGGAGGCGCAAGCGTCATGAACAGCTGGCCGAATCGGGCCCCTATGGAGAGATAGCAGTTAAACAGGCACCAGTCACCGAAAACGTAACCCACAATAGCCGACAGCGCCAGCCAGAACCAGGTCCTAGCATCGGCATAAACGGGATACGGGTGGCCTATGGTAACCCACAGTATCATTGCTAATAGGAATGTGGAGAGTGTCAGGCGGAAAACGTTGGCTGACATGGTGCCGATGCGGTGACTGGCTTTGTCGGAATAGATTGCGGTGACTGTCCAAAGCACCGCTACAATAAGTGAAATAATCTGGCCAATGTGGTTCATGGCGCAAAATTAGCAAAAACGACGCAAAGGGGTCGTTTCGTTTTGCGTCGTTTTTGCCTAATTTTGCATCAGGATTATGACCGATAACTACGCATTGTTTTTTGATATTGACGGGACTCTGGTGAGTTTCA
>JAFXMB010000089.1 GCA_017530735.1 Bacteroidaceae bacterium
ATTCATAAACCTGCGTTCACAGGAGGGTATCCTGCGTGATATGATGGTCCGCGTGGTAACCACCGGCCAGATCATGGTTCTTGTTCAGGCCAAGGTTACCAATCCTTCGGAACAGGAGCAGTTCATGGGGCTGATGCAGCATATCTCAGACGGTTTCCCTGAGATCACTTCACTGCTGTATGTGATAAACAACAAGTGCAACGATACCTTCGGTGATCTGGATGTCCATGTGTTCCGCGGCGAGGAGTTCATCTACGAGACAATGGAGAACCTCAGGTTCAAGATTGGACCCAAGTCATTCTTCCAGACCAACAGCCGTCAGGCCTACCGTCTCTACTCGGTGGTACGCAAACTGGCCGGACTCAAACCTGAAGAGGTGGTCTATGACCTCTACACCGGAACCGGAACAATCGCGCAGTTCATATCGGCCCAGGCCAAAAAGGTGGTGGGTATAGAATATGTTCCCGAGGCAATTGAGGACGCCAAGATCAATGCGGCGCTCAACAATATCGTCAATACCGAGTTCTTTGCCGGTGACATGAAGGATGTGCTCAATGAGGAGTTTATAGCAAGGCACGGCAGGCCCGATGTCATAATAACCGATCCTCCCCGCGCCGGAATGCATCCGGATGTGGTTGATGTGATACTCAAGACCGCTCCTCAGCGCATAGTCTACGTCAGCTGCAATCCCGCCACACAGGCCCGCGACATAGCCATTCTTGATCAGGGATACAAGGTTGTTGCCGTTCAGCCGGTCGATATGTTCCCGCACACCCAGCATGTCGAGGTTGTGACGCTTCTTGAAATGCGTTAAGGCCCATTGCAACGTTTTTGCAACGCTTTTTTCTTGCATTACGCTTGTTTTGCGGCGTAATTTTGCTGCGAAAGCCCTTTCAAAGGGTAATCAGGATAGAAAAAATGTTAAGAAAACTCATTCTGATTTAACCTGGAGGGTCTTTAACTATCAAATTAACGTAAAATTAAAAGACACGATGCGTAAAATTGCCTTTACATTAGTCCTCATGTTGGTGTTTGGCTCGGCTTTCGCTCAGTCAAGCAAAGACTCTGTCAAAAGTTCAACACAAAGTTCAGAGGTTGTCATCACACAGCCTGAATTCAAGGGTGGTATTGAGAAGATGTACGAATATATCACTACAAACTTCCAGTATCCCGATGAGGCTAAGAAACGTTCCGTAAGAGGTAAACTGGAGGTTGAGTTTACTGTCGAAAAGAGCGGTGACATAACATATGTAGGTATACTTAAAGGAATTGACTATTCAATAGATGAAGAGGTGCTCCGCCTTCTTAAGGCAATGCCCCGTTGGACTCCTGCCACCAAAAACGGCGAGCCGGTAAGATACAAGGTTTCCATGCCTATCACCATCCGTGCTTCAAGAAGACAGAAATCCAGCCAGGAGTTGAATACAAATTATGAGGAACTGTAAGAATTTGTATTAACAAAATCCGTGTCTCTTCGTCATAAAGACAGAATACTAAAAATTATTGTTATGAAAAAGATTGTTTTTCCCGTACTCGCCGCACTCCTTCTGAGTGGTTGCGATATCCATGAGACTTATGAGACATATGAGATCGTCAAGGAAGGTACAGATATGTTTGTTGACTATGTAACCGCCAAAGGTAACGAATGGCTTAATTCTGGAACAGAAGGCCAGCCCGGTTTCTATGTTTACCAGGAGTTCACATTCCCCGAGGTAACCACCGAGGTTCTTGAGAAAGGAGCTGTTCTGGTATATCTGGTCGATGCCGACGGACGTGACAACATCCTTCCGTACGTATTCCCCGTTGACAACGGTCACGAACTGATCATGCAGAACATCAGGTACGATGTTGAGGCAGGAAAGGTTACCATGGCCATTGAATGGCAGGATTTCAGGAAATACAACCAGGGTGACTATGAGTTCAAGGTATGTATCCTCAAACCCGGTGGAAAGAAGAAATAAATAATAAGTCTATTCATAAAAGAAGAAGGCCGCATCATTAAGGTGCGGCTTTCTGTTTTATTGCTCGGGTGCCTGAAGTATGATTGTGGTGGCGCCCAGAGTTATTATCGCGCCGTCTTCAATCCTGGCTCTTTCCCTGTCGCCCAGAATGCGGTTCTCCAGGAATGTGCCGGTCAGGCTGGGAAAATCCCTTAGGGTATAACTTATTTCACCCGTGGGCTCTTTCCTGACGTTAATGACACAATGGCGTCGGTCCATGCTGCGGTCGTTGGTGTCAATCGGAATGGTTATGTTGTCACCGGGATTGTATCGGCCGATTATGTTATCACCCTCCTGAAGGGCAAAGTTCTGGCGGAACCCGAATACGTTCTCCACAACGGTGATGGAGCCGAATCCCAGGTCGTTGACCTCTTTCTTGCGGTCTGCGTCTTTCTGTGTGGCTGCCAGTTTGCTTGTACCTATGCGTATGCGGAACTGTTTGCGGCAGTTTTCGCACTCAAACACAAGTGACTGGCCCTCTTTGTAGAGAGTCTCGTCAAAAGTGTTGTAGTGGTCACATTTGGGACAGCGTACCCTTTTCATATGTTGAGTTTTATGATTGTCAAACAAAAGCTGACCTGTAAGCCGGGTTCTGTAGGGTCGGTACACGTACCTTCCCCGTCTGCCATTAATCTTGACCTGCCGTCACCGGCAAGGCTCCGTAACCTTAGGGTTACGCGCGTTCTACCCTCCGGCTCAGGCGAGCAGCCCTCTGACGCCGGTATACATGAACTTGCAACTTCCAAGGCGCACAGCACCTGTGTCACCACAGGCCTGGTGGGCTCTTACCCCACCTTCTCACCCTTACCTTGCGGCGGTTGTTTTCTTCTGCGCTTATCAGCCGTTGCCGACTGCTTCCCGTTAGGAAGTGGAATGCTCTGTGTCGCCCGGACTTTCCTCAGCCCCGTAGGGGACAGCGGCAGACCGGTCAGCTTTCGGACCGCAAAATTACGCATATTTTCCTACACCATAATTGTATATGTTCTATATTTGCAATCTAATTAATATACGAATAATATGAGAAAGTCGATTTTGATGTTGTTTGCATTGTGCTCGCTTCCTCTTCTTGCCCAAAAGAGCGGAGGAATAACCGAAGGAATGCTTGAACAGATCCGTAAAGGATACAATGACACGCCTGCAGAAAGAGCAGTGCGCAACGCCCTTGCCGGCCAGTCTATCGCCACTCTGGCAGTAAATGCCGATAACCTTGCAATGATAGACACCCATTTCTCCGACAAGGTGACCACAAAGGGAATCACAAATCAGAAATCTTCCGGACGTTGCTGGTTGTTCACCGGTCTGAATGTGCTCAGAGCCAAGATGATAACCACCCATGACTTGGGTGAGTTCGAGTTCTCCCAGAACTACTGTTCGTTCTATGACTTGCTTGAAAAGTCCAACCTCTTCCTTCAGGCCATTATCGATACCCGCTCCAAACCGGTCGATGACCGTGAGGTTGACTGGCTGTTTGACAACCCAATAGGAGACGGTGGACAGTTCACAGGCGTATCAAACCTGATTATGAAGTACGGCGTGGTGCCTAAGGATGTGATGCCTGAGACCTATCAGAGCAACAATACCGCCGATATGCGCTCCATCCTGTCCCAGAAACTGCGTCAGTTCGGTCTTGAACTGCGTGAACTCAAGCCGGCCGATGCCTCCAAACGCAAGGTTGAGATGCTGACTGAGATTTACGGTATTCTGGTAAAGTGTCTGGGCGTTCCTCCCACGGAGTTCGAGTGGGCGCGTTATGATGCCAAGGGCAAGTTCGTAAGCCGTAAGACCTATACTCCCAAGAGCTTCTACGACGAGTTCATCGGCCAGGACCTTGAGAACAATTACGTCATGCTCATGAATGACCCCGTACGAGAGTACTACAAGACATTTGAGATAGAGTATGACCGTCATGTTTACGACGGTGACAACTGGGTTTATGTAAACCTGCCCATTGAGCGTATCAAGGAGATGGCAATCGCATCAATCAAGGACAATACCGCCCTCTATTTCTCATGTGACGTAAAGAAATTCCTGGATTCAGACAAGGGTACCCTTGATTTGGCCAATATGGATTATGCATCCCTGTTTGACACTCAGTTCCCCATGGATAAGAAACAGCGTGTCCAGACACATGCCAGCGGCTCCTCGCACGCCATGACTCTGATGGCTGTTGACCTTGATGACCAGGGCGTCTCCAAGAAGTGGATGGTTGAGAACAGCTGGGGAAACACATCGGGTTACAAGGGCTTCCTTATCATGACCGATGAGTGGTTCAACGAGTACATGTTCCGTCTTGTCGTAGAAAAGAAATATGTTCCCACCGATATCCTGAAACTGCTTGACAAGAAGCCTGAGAAACTGCCGGCATGGGATCCCATGTTCCTTCCTGAAGAATAATCGTTTCTATTTACATACATAAAATGAAAAAACTATCACTGTTTGCTGTGGCAGCGCTGATGCTGCTCGGTGTTGTATCCTGTTCCAAGTATGAGACAGTCAAGGGTGACCCCATGAAGGTTAAGATCTACACTCTTGACAACGGCCTTAAGGTTTATATGTCCGTAAACAAGGAGCAGCCCAGACTTCAGACTTACATCGCAGTCCGTAACGGAGGTAAGAACGATCCTTCCGATAATACCGGTCTTGCTCACTATCTGGAGCATATCATGTTCAAAGGCTCGGAGAGTTTCGGCACATCCGATTACGCTGCCGAGAAACCTCTGCTTGACCAGATTGAGGAGCAGTTCAACATCTATCGTACCAAAACCGATCCTCAGGAGCGCCTTGCATTATATCATATTATTGACAGTTTGAGCTACGCCGCATCTGAGATAGCCATCCCCAATGAGTATGACAAACTCATGTCAATCATCGGCTCACAGGGCACCAATGCCTTCACATCCGATGATATGACCTGCTATCAGGAGAACATCCCTTCAAACCAGATAGACAACTGGGCAAAGATTCAGGCTGACCGTTTCCGCAACCTCGTTATCCGCGGATTCCACACTGAACTTGAGGCCGTTTATGAGGAGTACAACATGTACCTGAATGATGATTCCGAGAATTCCATTTATGCAATGGACTCCGTTCTTTACAAGAATCACCCATACGGACTCCAGCAGGTTATCGGTACACAGGAGCATCTTAAGAATCCCTCAATCTCTGCCATCAAGAAGCAGAAGTCAACCATGTACGTGCCTAACAATATCGCCATCTGCGTATCCGGTGATTTTGATCCCGATGAGTTCGTGGCCATTATTGAGAAGTACTTCGGAACATGGGAGCCCAATCCTGCCATCCCCGAGTTCAAGTATGAGCCCGAGGAGAAGCTGACATCGGCCGTTGTAAAACATGTATACGGCAATGAGGCCGATTTCCTTCTGTTCGGCTGGCGCGTTCCCGGTGTCAAGGACAAGGAGTCTGAGATTGCAGGAATAGTTTCATCCATCCTTACCAACGGCAAGGCCGGTCTGATAGACCTTGACCTCAACCAGCAGCAGAAGGTGCTTTATGCCGGATCGCAGCTTTACGACCGTATGGATTATTGCGATTTCCTGATCCAGGGCTACCCCAAGGACGGTCAGTCGATGGATGATGTAAGGTCTCTGGTCCTGGACGAGGTGGCAAAACTCCGCGCCGGTGATTTTGATGAGTCTCTGATTGAGGCCGCCATTGCCAATATCAAACTGCGTCAGATGCGTCAGCTGGAATCAAACAGCAGCCGCGCAATGATGATGGTCAACTCATTCATCAAGCGTTCAGACTGGGCCGATGAGGTTCATGAACTGGACCGTCTGGAGAAGGTAACCAAGGCTGATGTGGTGGAGTGGGCCAATAAGTATCTCGCAGACAACTCATACGTAGTGGTATACAAGCATCAGGGCGTCAACCCCAAGAACAATAAGATCATCGCTCCGGCCATTACTCCTATTGCCACCAACCGCGACAAGCAGAGTGCTTTCCTGACAGAGATAGCTCAGACTGAGGTTGCTCCCATCGAACCCGTATTCGTGGATTATGAGAAGGATCTCTCCAAGACTGAACTCAATAAAGGCATAGAGATGCTGTACAAGAAGAATGAGAATAACGATATCGTTATGACCACCTTCCGTTTTGATATCGGTAACAGCACTGATCCTGCATTGGGATTCGCGTTTGACTACCTCTCATATCTTGGCACTCCCACCCGTAGTGCTGAGGAACTGGCTCTCCAGGAGTATACAATTGCCGGAAACCACAGCTTCATTGTCAATGACAATACAATGACCGTATCAGTTAACGGCTTGGCTGAGAATCTTGGCCAGATGCTTGATCTTACAGAAGATCTCATGCTTAACGCTATACCCGATGAGGCAATTCTGGAGAATCTCAAGCAGGATGAACTCATGGCCCGTCAGATGGCTAAGGCAAATCAGAACAACTGCTCAAGTGCTCTGAACCGCTATATCATCTATGGTCCCGAGTATGTCAAGTCAGTTACCCTGTCCGATGAGCAGGTAATGGCGCTCACATCTGAGCAGTTGCTCGGACTCGTAAAGAGCATTCTGAACAAGGAGCACACCGTGCTCTACTACGGTCCTCAGGATGAGGCCGAGGCCAAGAGCGTAATCGCAGAGCATCACAAATATTCCGCTAACCCCGAGAAACTGGTTAAGAAGTATACCAGAAAGCAGATCATCAACCAATCCAAGGTGTACATCGCTCCCTATGACTCACGTCAGTTCAACTACATACAGTACTCAGACCGCGGCGAGACCTTCTCAATGGATGATGTTCCCGCAATCGAGCTCTTCAATGAGTATTTCGGCGGAGGTATGAATACCATCGTCTTCCAGGAAATGCGTGAGGCCCGAGCACTGGCATACAATGCAAGTGCATACCTGTCGTCACCCTCATACCTTGATGATACCTACTGCTTCTACGCCCGTATCGGCTCACAGAATGACAAACTGAAGGCTGCCGTCGAGGCTTTTGATTTGATAATCAATGATATGCCCGAGTCTGACAAGTCATTTGAGATTGCCAAGACCGGCCTGGAGTCAGTACTCCGTACCAGTCGTACAACCGGAATGTCTGTCCTGAACAGTTACCTCAATGCCAAGGAACTTGGACTTACCGAGCCTCTTGCCAAGAAAGTCTATGACAATCTGGCAGGCATGACAATGAAGGATTTGGTTTCCTGCCAGCAGAAATGGGTAAAGGGCCGTACTTACATTTATGGTATTCTCGGTGATGCCAAAGACTTGGATATGAATTATCTCAAGTCTCTTGGAACAGTTCAGCAGATATCTCTGGACGAGTTGTTCGGTTATAAGTAATAATATACCGACTGCATAAGAAACGGGCAGGACACAGTGTGCTCTGCCCGTTTCTTATTGTCCACTGTTTGTTAAATTGGAACTTTTATGGTTAATTATTGGGAAATCTTTGCCTAAAGCTGTAACATTGGCCCGGAAGTTGTATATATTTGAATGTGACAAGTGTTAATGCAAACTAATTAATTAACCAAAATAGGAGATTAAGCTATGAAAAAAGCAATTAGGATTATCACTTCTTTTATAGTTCTCATATGCTGCTGTGTAGGAGCATCAGTGATAACTACAAACTATGTGAATAAGAAAAACAGTAAGGTCGTATACGTATCAGAGCAGGGTGCCCCTTATACTACACTTTCCCAGGCTTACATGCCTTCCGGCAAGATGCAGCCGGTAGACCTCACAGAGGCTGCCGAGAAAACCGTACATGGTGTAGTCCATATCAAGTCAACTATTAAGGGCCGCACTCAGACCTATCAGGAGTATCCTGACATATTTGAATACTTCTTCGGCGGGCGTCCGCGTCAGCGCCAGTATCAGTCTCAGCCTCAGGTCGGATACGGATCTGGAGTTATCCTGACCAAGGACGGTTATATCGTCACCAACAATCACGTTGTCGAGAATGCCGATGAGATTCAGGTAACTCTTAATGACAACAGGGTATTTACCGCTACTTTGGTAGGTGCCGATGCCAATACTGATCTGGCATTGATCAAGATTGAGGGTGATGAGTTCCCGATTGTTCCCATGGGTGATTCCGATGAACTCAAGTTGGGAGAGTGGGTGCTTGCAGTAGGAAACCCCTTCAACCTCACATCTAGCGTAACGGCCGGTGTTGTAAGTGCCAAATCACGTAAGATAGGTATCTATGAAGGAGCCGAAAGCATAGAGTCATTCATCCAGACTGACGCAGCAATCAATATGGGTAACAGTGGCGGAGCCCTGGTTAATGTTCGTGGAGAACTGATAGGTATAAATGCTGCTTTGGAGTCACCTACAGGTACCTATGCCGGTTATGGATTCGCTATTCCGACCACAATAGTAAAGAAAGTGGTTGCCGATCTCAAGGAATACGGAACCGTACAGCGCGCTATGCTCGGTATTGAAGGCGGCGATGTCCTGAACATGCGTCAGGATGACAGGAATAAGAATGTCGATTTCGGTGATGCCATTGACGGCGTTTACGTATCAGGTGTTGTTGACGGCGGAGGTGCTCTCGCTGCAGGTATCAAGGAAGGTGATATCATCACTGCCATCAACGGAAAGAAGGTAAAGACAATGAACGAACTCCAGGAGATAATCGTTCAATACCGTCCCGGCGACAAGGTAACAGTTACTCTGCTTCGCGACAAAAAGGAGAAGAAGGTTGACGTTGAACTTAAGAATGCCCGAGGCAATACGGATATAGTAAAGGCTGCCGATATGGAGGTACTTGGCGCTTCATTCCAGGAAGTTCCCGAGCAGACCCGTCGTCAGTTGAATATCGGATATGGCGTACAGGTAAGTTCTGTTAACAGCGGACTTATGAAAGATGCCGGTATCCAGCGCGGATATATTATTCTCCGTATAAATGAACAACAGATCAAATCGGTCGATGATGTTGAGAAAATTTATAAGGATGCAGTATCATCACCCAATCAGGTGCTGTTCATACAAGGCGTATATCCCAGCGGACGTAGAGCTATGTATGCGATAGACCTTGCCAATGAATAAAGGTTAGGTTAGCATTAGAAACAAAAAATTGGAGTGGCCCTATAAACCACTTCAATTTTTTCGTGTCAAATTAGCAGTATTATATTTATATTTTAAGTAAATTTGCACCCAATTCGCTTATTTAAGAATAATAGGCGATTTTAATTCTATAGAACAATAAAGCTACATACTGACAATGAGGCAACTTAAGATCACAAAGAGTATAACCAACCGTGAAAGCGCATCACTTGACAAATATCTGCAGGAAATAGGTCGTGAGGAACTTATTACAGTTGAGGAGGAGGTCGAACTTGCACAGCGTATCCGCAAGGGTGACCGCGCCGCTCTTGAAAAACTGACACGCGCCAACCTGCGTTTCGTAGTATCAGTCTCAAAACAGTATCAGAACCAGGGACTCAGCCTTCCGGACCTTATCAACGAGGGTAACCTCGGTCTTATCAAGGCCGCCGAGAAATTTGATGAGACCCGTGGATTCAAATTCATCAGTTACGCTGTATGGTGGATCCGTCAGTCCATTCTTCAGGCCCTGGCAGAGCAGGCACGTATCGTACGTCTTCCTCTCAACCAGGTGGGTTCACTCAACAAGATAAGCAAGGCTCTTTCCAAGTTCGAGCAGGATAACGAGCGTCGTCCGTCACCTGAGGAACTGGCCGAGGTGCTTGATATTCCCGTTGACAAGATAGCCGATACCCTTAAGGTTTCAGGCCGTCATATCTCTGTAGATGCACCGTTCGTGGACGGTGAGGACAACAGCCTTCTTGACGTACTTGTCAATGATGACTCACCTATGGCCGATAAGACCTTGGTTAACGAATCACTCTCCAAGGAGATTGACCGCGCCCTTTCAACTCTTACAGACCGTGAGAAGGATATCATCCGTATGTTCTTCGGAATCGGCTGTCGTGAGATGACTCTTGAGGAGATAGGCGATAAGTTCGGTCTTACCCGCGAGCGTGTCCGTCAGATTAAAGAGAAGGCCATCCGTCGTCTGCGTCAGAATTCCCGTAGCAAACTGCTCAAATCATACCTTGGTTGATATGAGAATATTGAGACCTGTATTAATGGCGGCGTTTCTCCTTTTCACGCTGTCCGTTTCAGCACAGAGGTCTAAAAGGGGACAGGATCCTACACTCAATGCAGGTGAAGGCCTGGAGATGAGCCGTAAGGACCTTGACAAGATGCGTAATCAGAATCAGGACAAGAATTCCCGTCAGGTAGACGCCTACATGTATGCGGCTTCATTTTCAATTCTGGATTCAGCCGTTTTTGTATCTGACATACAACTGGTCAAGGACGTAACTGTAAACAACAAGTGGTTCGTCAAGGATCGCCTTGTGTATGAAAAGCAGTTTACAGATCACGTTGCCGGCGGTGATTTGAACGAATCATACATGACTTCACTTGTCTTTTCCGAGAAAGAAAAGCAACTGGTCAGGAAAAGAGCACGTCTGATCAAGAGAAACAAGAGGAAAAACGGTTTCAAGCTGTTTGAGGTTTCAGATTTCAAATTCAGCAAACCTGAACCCTCCGAATAATCCGTCTCTGTAACTTTAATATTGCAGGTGAATTGCAATTCTCAAGCCCCATTGGTCAACATCGGGGCTGTTTTTGTATGTCATTCTTTTAAAGAAATTGACCGATGCAATCTTGAATATGTTCTCCACTCCTGCGCCTAATTCCACAAAAGGCTCCTTCATTACGGTTCCTGTGGCCTGGCTTCGGCCGGTAGGATAGGAGAATATGTTGCCGCTGGTGTCTATTGCCGGGTTGTTGCGGTTGCTAAGTGAGCCCCAGATGCCGCGGCAGTACAGAACCTCTCTCAATTTCAGTTTCTTCACAAGAGGTGTACGGTTGAATATGAGACCGTTCATGTAGTAAACCACATCCCAAGTCAGATGCTGGTCAAGAACGAACTCCATGGGAGTCATAGTCTCAAACGTCTCCTTGCGGTAAGTGTATGACAGGTTCGCGTTCGGGATAATAAGCAGAGGGTAGGGAGCCTGTCCCCAAATCTTGCCCGCACGCAGCATTACGTCAAAATAACCAACCGGAGCAGCCATCAGACGCTGACGGTAAGAGAATTCCGTATGTTGAATTGAATAATCGCTTCCCCAAACACCGGCCATGGCGATGGAGTGGTTAAGGGTAAATACCGGACGTTCGGGAGTCTTGCTCTTTCTGTTCCACTTGTGCTGAACAAATTTCTCTCCCGGAGCATATCTGAGTCCTACTTCCAGTTCAGTCTGCATGATGTCGCTAATGGATCCGCTTCCGTCACTCTTCTCCATGGTAATGAACTTCGTGGCCTCGTTAATCCTGTTGCGTACAATACCGGTAAAAGTAAAGCCGCTGTGACGTTCCAGTGTGTATGTCAACTCAGTATTCCTGACATATCCTATCAGGTCATCCGGTAAACGCTTCAGTGAGAGAAGGAAATTATCCTTGTTCGTATAAAGGTACTGCTGGCCGTACTGATATATGTCATAATCATGCTGAAGCCTCAGCGAATGTATCGGGAACTCATTCCACTGCTCCTTCTTGGGCTTGAAAGAGTATTCAAGTCTGCCTGAATACTTGATTTTCCTGTCGTCAACTCCATAAATCAGATGGCCCGTACCAAAAAGGTGAGGATTAAGTTGCGCGGTAGTCATACCTCCAAACTTGAGCCTTATCTTCTCCATGCCGTTGTAACTGATAGTGGTGTTCACCGGGCCTATATAGAAAGGTGTATTCTCCTCCTTTACCGGAATGTATCCCGAGAACAGGAGGTTGATGAACTGCTCAGTCCAATAATAGATGGGGATAGTGCGCAATTGGGCAATCATCTCCTTTACATCCCTTGATTTGCCTCCGTCATTTCTTCCATCGGTGCCTCGGTACTGTGCCCAGAATTCCTGATCCCTGTGCAGGGCGTCTTGCGATTCTATTATTTGCTCCTGGTGAGTAAAAGGCTCCTTGTCCACCTCCTCGTTGAACCGGTATCCTGAATAGAATACCTCGCGTCGGCCATAAATGCCGTCTATAAAGTCGTACAGTTTGAACTCAGCCGTGATGCATTCGTATGTAAGGAGTCTGGGATGTTCGCTGTCACGGGCAAATCTCTGCTCCACATTCATATACTCCACAAAGTTCAGATTGATATCGTAAGGAACACTCATCTGAACCCATTTTACAAAATGTGTCGAGTCAACTGTAACATAAAGGTGGCCGGTGAAACCGAAAGACTGAAGGTTTCTCGGAACAAAAGCCAAGTCAACACAGGGTTCTCCCTCAACTGAAATGGTGTCTTGCAGGAAAAACTTGTAATATGTGGTGGCATAGTCCGCGAACGGACTCACAAACTCGTTGCGCAATATCAGAACCTTTTCATTGAACAGGTCAATATCCCTGAGAGTCGCCTCCACGGCAGCCCTGACCTCCTCGTCGGGCAGAAAGTCTTCAATGCCTATCCATTCTCTGCCGTGTACTTTCTGCTTCTGTCGGGAAGGTCTCCTCTGATAGTAGTCAGTGGCGGCCATCTCACGCGTTGAAACATTAAGTATAGGTTTTCCCGATACCTTCGAAGTATCCACATAATCAGTCAGGAACGGGAATTTGCGGAACATCGCCTGCTGCTGTTTCTCTTCCGTGAAGTTGTCCAAAGCCACAACATACGTCTCATACCTGTCTCTTGAGACATATTCATTGTTAAAGGGATTGTCCTGGTTCTTCCTTCCGATAATCTCGCTGGCAAGTTCAACTGCGGGATTGCCTTTCTTGGTGTATTTCTCCTTCTGAGGCTTTATTACAACCTCGTCAATCTGATAAGAAGTCTCCTTGAGTGTTATTCTGAGTGGAAAAGTCGTTTTATCGGACAACTGTATCTCATAATTCTGATATCCCAGACATGAAGCCACCAGTATCTGGCCATCCAAAGTACCGTTGAAAGAGAAATTGCCGTTGTTGTCGGTCATGCTTCCTATTGATGTGTCTTTCAGCCTTACAGATGCATAGGGCAGTGTTTCGCCCTTCTCGTCTTTCACGCTGCCGTTTATCCTGACCACGTGTTCCTGGGCGTATAACACAGCAGTTCCCGCTGTTAGCAGGAACAAAAAGTAAAGCATTTTCCTCAGTAATCCACTCACACCTTTATATATATACGGACGCCTGTCGCCGCCGTCTGGCTTTTAATATCGGTTGCAAAGATAAACATTCTTTGCCAATAGTGTAAAGCCATAATTAGGGTACCCGGCCAATGGAAATTATTGTCGGTTGTCTATGTCCGTATAAATGAACGAGTTCTCGCGACAACAAGTTTTTTTTAGAAAAAAGTCGCCAAAATATTTGGTCAGAATCTAAACTCGCCCTATCTTTGCATCCGCTTTCCGAAAGGAACAGCACAGACAAGACGATCTTTGATACGATTTCATACAGACAAGTAGTACGACGGGCGTGCTCTTTTTGAGAGTATGTCCAAGGGTAATACGAACCGTCAATTTATTTAAACTTTGAAAGGAAACGAGACGGACCTGAGCAAAAAAAGACAAACTGGTGCGTCCCATTAGAGATGCGTGCCTTGTGCACGTTTTTTTATGGGCGTACTTGAAATACGGTAAAATTTACAAAGAAGAGTTTGATCCTGGCTCAGGATGAACGCTAGCTACAGGCTTAACACATGCAAGTCGAGCGGAACTTCTTCGGAAGTTTAGCGGCAGACGGGTGAGTAACACGTATCCAACCTTTCCCTTACTCGGGTATAGCCTCGGGAAACTGAGAGTAATCCCCGATGAAGTGTACGATAAGCATTTTTTGCACACCAAAGATTTATCGGTAAGGGGTGGGGATGCGTTCCATTAGGTAGTAGGCGGGGCAACGGCCCACCTAGCCGATGATGGATAGGGGTTCTGAGAGGAAGGTCCCCCACATTGGAACTGCGAC
>JAFXMB010000090.1 GCA_017530735.1 Bacteroidaceae bacterium
ACCAGTTCTCAAAACTCTGCTCGTACTTGGCCTTGATATTGCCGTTTGAGGCTATGGTATCCACAACATCCAGTTGGAAGGACTGTGTGCCCAACGCCAGGTTCTGGTGCTGTGAGTGTATGTCTATGAGGCGGCATCCCAAGTCACGCATCTGGTTGAGCGATACCGGGGTGTCATTTATGAATGCGCGGCTCTTGCCTGACTGCAGGAGTTCGCGGCGGAGTGTGGTGTCATCGGGGTAACAGTCAAGTCCGTTCTCCGTGAAGAACTGTTCCAGACCGTATCCTGCAATTGAGAAACTGCCCTCGATGGTGCATTTATCGGCGCCCTGCATTATGGTTTTGGAGTCGGCGCGTCCTCCAAGCAACAGGTTCATGGCACCCAGGATTATGGATTTACCGGCGCCTGTCTCACCGGTCATGACTGAGAAACCCTCCTGGAAATCAATGTCCAGACGGTCTATCAGTACGTAGTTGTTTATGTGTATTTCCTTTAGCATCAGTCAGTTTTTATGGCATCCCATTGATTTGTGAGCGAAGGATTGATCTGGCTCAGCAGGTCCTTTACGCTCTGCTTTTCCTTATTGATTCCTGCGCTGTATATGTTGACCAGTTCGTCTTTCTTTATTTCTGTAAAGAGGGTGGGCAGGGCCGATGTGCTCTTGGCCTGCTTGGCCTTCTTGAGAAGTTCCAGACTCTCGGTGATGGTGGCGCGGCCGCGGTCTGCGTTGGCAGACATGTCATCCAGTCCCTGGCGGTGGTATTTGTACTGCAGCTGGCGGAAATCAGCCATGGTACCGCTCATGTAGTCGTTGATGATGGCGTAGCGGTTGGCCTGGTTATCGAACGAACGCCATCCGCTTCCCAGTGACTGGGCGCTGGCGGCTATGTTTTCAACCTGACGCAGTATGTCAGTGCCGCCGCTGGGTGACATGGTGTCAAAATCCAGACCTATGATAAGCATACTGTAGTAGGCCAGGATGGCTGTCAGGTTATTGTCAGGGGTGATGCCCGGGGTGTACTCCAGGCGGTCCTGCTCGGTGTAGTTGAACTCAACCTCGGTATCACGGAAATTGAAAACGGTGGTGTTGTAGGTGGATCCGTATACGGGACGGCTGCTCTGAACTGAGAGTTCACAGGTCATCTTGCCGTTCTCCTGCTCATATTTGTTTACCGTGAGGTTGAAATTGCACTGTATGCGCTCTTTTGCAGTGAAATGATAGTCTGTCCAGACCTGATGAGTGAGCAGTTCCCTGATGGCACCCTCAAGTGACTGGAAAACATCCTTGTCAGTTCCCTGAATCTTGGATGTGTTGATTGTAAAGGTGGGGTTGAGTTCCTGCGCCTGAGTCCTGAAAGGCATGAGCAGGAAAGCCAGGCAGAACAGCAGTCCGGCCAGTTTGTCAATAATGGCCTTGGCTACGTTCTTCTTGGACTGCAGCGGCAGTTCCTGGCTGCCTTTGCGGTCTATCAGGGTAACCTTGTTGGTATCATAGCCAAATCCCGCACCCTTGTCATTAAGTGAATTCAGAACAATGAAATCCAGATTCTTGCGCTCCAGTTTACCCTGTGCGTTGTCAGCCTCATGGTCTGTCTCCAATGCAAAACCTACCATACGCTGGTCGGGGCGCTTGATTGCACCAAGTGCAGCGGCTATATCCTCAGTTGGCTTAAGAGTGATGGTCATATCACCCTTGCGCTTGATTTTGGTGTCCGATGTTACCGCGGGAGTGAAATCGGCCACGGCGGCACACAGGATGGCGGCATCGGAATCCGGGAAATTCTGCATAGCCGCCTCATACATCTGATGGGCGGACTTTACGTCTATACGCTTGATGTTGGGATGCTCTGTGGTCAGGCTTACGGGGCCTGCTATGAGTGTTACATCGGCACCGCGTGCGGCACACTCCTCGGCCAGTGCAAAACCCATCTTGCCGGTTGACCAGTTGCCTATAAAACGGACCGGGTCAATCTGCTCATAGGTGGGTCCCGCTGTTATCAGGACTTTTTTTTTTGAAAGCTGGGCCTGCTTTGTGAAATACTCCTCAAGTACGGCAACTATCTCCTCAGGTTCCTGCATGCGGCCTTTGCCTACCAACTGGCTTGCAAGTTCACCGCTGGCGGGCTCAATGATGATGTTACCTATTGACCTGAGGGTCTCCAGGTTGTGCTGTGTCACGGGATGACGGTACATGTCCAGGTCCATGGCCGGAGCAATGAACACGGGAGCCTTCATTGAGTAGTAGGTGGTGATAAGCATATTGTCTGCAACTCCGCTGGCCATCTTGCCTATGGTTGATGCGGTGCAGGGAGCAATCAGCATGGCATCGGCCCACTGTCCTAAATCAACGTGGCTGTTCCATGAGCCGTCGCGACGGTCAAAGAACTCGCTTACCACGGGCTTGCGGGTGAGGGTGGAGAGGGTGAGCGGAGTGATGAACTCCTTTCCGGCAGGTGTCATGACCACCTGAACCTCGGCTCCCTTCTTGATGAGCAGACGTACCAGGAAAGCGGCCTTGTAGGCAGCAATACTTCCGGTCACTCCCAGAACAATATGTTTTCCGTTCAGTATATCCATTATCTGGACTGCAGTTTTATTCTTGTAAGTACCTGCTTGGTGTTGAGTGCAAAATCACCCTGCAGAATCCAGGAGTAGTATCCGGGATCACGCTTGAACACCTCTACAACAGGCATATCCTTGTATTTGCCAAAATTGAATACCTCCTGACCCTTGTCATTGAGGACAATGCGGCCGGCAAAATCCACGTTGCGTGTGAACGATGAGAACTCTGAGAGGAATCCCATATCGTTCTTAAGGTCATCGGGGTAGCGGTCCAACTGGGCCATCAGAACCTCATAAGTTGCGCGGGTATCACCGTCGGCACTGTGGGCATCGGTCAGGTCCTTGCCGCAGTAGAACTTGTAGGCTGCCGTAAGGGTGCGCTGCTCCATCTTGTGGAATATAACCTGCACATCAATGAAACGGTGACGGCTCAGGTCAATGTCCACGCCTGCGCGCAGGAACTCCTCGGCCAGCAGGGGTACGTCAAAGCGGTTTGAGTTGAATCCTGCTATATCGCTGCCTTCAAAGTCACGTGCAATCTCCTTGGCAACCTCCTTGAAGGTGGGGCAGTCCTTAACATCGTCATCATAGATGCCGTGTACGGCCGATGCCTGCTCGGGGATATGCATCTCAGGGTTGATACGGCGGGTATGCATGTCCTCATTACCGTTGGGTGAGACCTTGAGGTAAGAAATCTCTACTATGCGGTCCTGAACAGTGTTGGTGCCTGTGGTCTCCAGGTCAAAGAACACTACCGGTTTGTCAAGATTGAGTTTCATCAGTCGTTCAGAACCATTGGCATGAGCAACATAAGCAGATTCTCGCCCTCAGCCTGCTCGGTGGGAACAATCACACCTGCGCGTGAGGGATCGGCCAACTGAAGGGTGATCTCCTGGCTGGGGATATTGTTGAGGATGTCAATCAGGAAACCGGCCTTGAAACCGATGCTCATGTTGGTGCCCTCATACTGGCATGCCAGGCTCTCCTTGGCGGATGTTGAGAAATCAATATCCTGGGCCGATATGTCAACCTTATCCTTCTCAATGCGCAGTTTGATAAGACCGCTGCTGGCAGGTGAGAATACCGATACGCGACGCAGTGCCGTTACCAGTGTCTGACGGTCTATGATCAGGTGATGCGGGTTGTTCTGCGGGATAACTGATGCATAGTTCGGGTATCGGCCGTCAATGAGGCGGCATACCATACGGAACTCAGGCAGTGAGAAGCGTGCTATGCGGCTGTCAAACTCTATGGTTATGGTCTCGGCCTCCTTGCCTATGAGCGAGCGGAAGAGTGATGCCGGCTTCTTGGGCAGTATGAATGATGACTTGCCGTCAGTCTTGACATTGCTGTTGCGGTTGCAAACCAGCTTGTGGCCATCGGATGCAACGAATGTGGCGCCCTCCTCGTTGATATCAAAGTAGATACCGTTCATGACGGGTCGGAGCTCGTCATCGGCCGTAGCGAAAATGGTGCGTGCCAGACCGTCTGAGAGGACCTGGGCCGATATCTCCAGACTTACCGAGCCCTCCTGAAGGACTGCGGGGGTGGGGTATTCATCGGCGTTCTGGCCTACCATCTTGTACTCACCGTTCTGGTAGTTGACCGTTATCTCGTAGTTGCTGTCGTTTACATTGAATGTCAGGGGCTGCTCAGGGATCTCCTTGAGGGCGTCAAGAAGAGTCTTGGCGGGCAGTGCTATCTGACCGTCTGCGTTTGAATCAACAAGGTCGATAATGGTCTCAAGAGTGGTGTCATTATCGGCGGCGGTTACGGTCAGTTTGCCGTTCTCTATACGGAACAGGAAATCCTCAAGAATTGGGTAGATAGCCTTAGGGTTAATAACGCGGCTGATAGCCTGTAGGCGGCTTGAAAGTGCCGAGCTGGATACTGTAAAATTCATATATATTACTTTTTGTTTTTGTACGGTTTGTGCGTCTCACAAAGATAGGGAAAAGTAATGGTAATGTGGAAAAAATAGCACTTAAAAATGCGGGCCGGAAAAAGGAAATGTCTTAAATTCGCGCATACTTAAAAAACTAACTACAGAAAATGGACATTACAGGTAAAATTATCGCAGTCCTTGAGCCCCGTTCAGGTGTGGCCAAGGCATCAGGCAATCCTTGGAAAATACAGGAGTACGTTTTGGAGACTATCGGCGAGCAGTATCCCAAGAAGATGATGTTCAGCATCTTCGGTGAGGATAAGATACAGCAGGCCGCCATCAACATAGGTGATGAGGTAGTGGTAAGTTTTGACATCAACGCCCGTGAGTTCAACGGCCGCTGGTACAACGACATCCGTGCATGGCGCGTAAGCCACGACGTAAACGGCGCCACTCCCGCAGCTCAGCCTTACGTTGACGCCGCTCCGGCCGCTGCCGCTCCGGATCCCTTCGCACCTTCTAACGAGAAAGACGACTTACCGTTCTGACTCCGTCAGACCGATAAGTCGTAAGACGACCTCTTTTTAGTTTACTCCGTAAACGAGGCTCCCTCCGGTCGCATAAAAAATCAGCCACATTTCTGGGGCTGATTTTTTATTTTAGTGCGGTTCGCTTGCTTTAGTGACTCTTGTAGTGAGCGATGATGATAGGGGGATTGGTGCAGTCTTTTACTTTGCGGTAGAAGGCTTCCACCTCGGGGGCGTAGCGATGGTCGTAATCCTTGTTGTTTATGAATTCCAAAGCATCTTGTATTCTCTCAACATCCACCCACGAGATAATGTCATTGTTGTAGACCGATGGAATTCTGTAATTAGGGAATTTGGCATATATGGTGTCGGGATCCATACGGAACATCTTAGAGTCCGCTTTATTGAAAATGTAAATATCCTCATAGTTGCCGATATACATATAGTCCTTCATATCCATGAAATAACCAATGCTGTATGAGTAGAATTCATCATCCAGATCCGAATCATCAAATCCGCCGTTCCTGAATCTGTCAGGTGCATCAGGCAGGAAGGACATTTTGGTTATGCACTCTGCCTTGTCCCCGTACAGGCGGTATATGTTATTATCCATCTTCCTGATTACATACGTGGTGTCTGAACACGGGTTGAAGAAACCTGTCAGTGTGATGCGCCCGATGGTCATGTCATCTTTGATTTCGCCGGTCTGCAAAAACAGGCTGAAATCAACACCCGGCTGGTTCATGTGACACCCGTTCAGGTCAAGAAAAGGGCTTATGCTTCCGTCTTTGCGGATATTGTAATACTCGTGTGCGGGATTGGGGTGAACAAAATTGTCCTGAACGAGCAGCGTACCGTCCGATGTGACCTTGGCTATCTCTCTGAGCAGGCAATTCTCTCCGAGTGATTCGGTCTCGGTCTGTCCGAGATACTTGCCGGTATAGTCATACCGCTTGATTGTTACAGTGCTTGGATACCCTGCGCTCTGTGCTATAAGCACCTCGTTGCGGTTTATGTCAAGAGTCCAGAAATCATGGGATAAAACCTCGTTCCTGCCGCGTCCTATACGCCCTATGTCGTTGAGGTATCGGCCCGTGCGGTCAAAAACCTTGATGCTGGAAGTTCGGTTTGACTCACTACAGATAAAGAACAGCCCGTCATCATATCTGATTTCCTGATTAATGTCGCCAAGCATAGCGTCGGGGGTATCCTCCTCAAGAATTATATACTCCCAGCTTTCCAGATAGTTGTCATCGAAAGTACCGTCCATGCGGGTAATGTCAGTGTCGGTCTCACTCTTGCATGAGAAGAGTAGGGACAGTGTTGCACAAATAAACAAAGGATAAAGTCTCATATTGCAAACTATTGATGATTGTTTTCCAAACATAGGACGTAATCGCCTAGTTTCCAAATCCGTTAACCTTATTTATGAAAACACGAAAAGCCGCAGACGATGCGGCTTTTCTGTATTAAGAGGACCCTAATAAGGTTACGAATTCATGCTGGCCAGGAACTCGGCGTTGTCTTGAGTGTTCTCAAGACGGTCCTTGACAAACTCCATGGCCTCGATGGGATTCATGTCGCTCAGATACTTGCGCAGTATCCACATGCGGTCCAGAGTTGTCTGGTCAAGCAGCAAATCGTCGCGACGGGTGCTTGATGCCACTATGTTCACGGCAGGGAAGATACGCTTGTTGCTCAGGTTGCGGTCCAGCTGGAGCTCCATGTTACCTGTACCCTTGAACTCCTCAAAGATAACCTCATCCATCTTGGAGCCGGTATCGATAAGGGCGGTTGCCACGATTGTGAGTGAACCTCCGTTCTCAATGTTACGTGCGGCACCAAAGAAACGCTTGGGCTTGTGCAGTGCGTTGGCATCGACACCACCTGAGAGTACCTTGCCTGATGCAGGGGCTACGGTGTTGTAGGCGCGTGCAAGACGGGTTATCGAGTCCAGGAATATCACTACATCGTGTCCGCACTCAACCATGCGCTTGGCCTTCTCGATTACGATGCTGGCAATCTTAACGTGATGCTCGGCAGGCTCATCAAAAGTTGATGCAATAACCTCGGCCTTTACGCTGCGTGCCATATCGGTAACCTCCTCGGGGCGCTCATCAATGAGCAGCATTATCATGTATGCCTCAGGATGGTTGGCTGCAATTGAGTTTGCTATATCCTTGAGCAGTATGGTCTTACCGGTCTTTGGCTGGGCCACAATCAGGGCACGCTGTCCCTTACCTATGGGGGCGAACATATCAACCACGCGGGCCGAGAGGTTATCGTTCTTACCGTTGCACAGGGTGAACTTCTCATCGGGGAACAACGGAGTCAGGTGCTCAAACGGAACGCGGTCACGTGCTACAGAGGGCTCCAGGCCGTTTATGCGGAACACCTTTACCAGCGGGAAATACTTCTCACCCTCACGCGGCGGACGGATAACACCCTCCACAACATCACCGGTCTTAAGGCCGAAGAGTTTGATCTGTGACTGTGATACGTAAATGTCATCGGGTGATGCCAGATAGTTGTAGTCCGATGAACGCAGGAATCCGTAGTTATCGGGCATGATCTCCAGGACGCCCTCACCGCGAAGTACATCACCGAAATCATACATGCGCTCCTCCTGCATCTGGCGGCGGTTCTGGTTGGGCTGATTGTTCTGGTTCTGGTTGTTCTGCTGACGCTGACCGTTCTGGTTGTTCTGCTGGCGCTGCTGGAACTGCTCCTGACGTGGCTGCTCCTGCTGAGGTTCCTGAACAGGTGCCTGTGCGGGCTGCTCCATCTGAGCTGCGGGCTCGGCTACCTGACGTACGGGCTCCTCTTCCTGCTCGTAAGCGTCAGTTACGGGCTGTGATACTATATCATCGTCAATCTCGGGCAGGGGTACCTCAACCTGCTGCTTGCGGGGACGGCCACGACGCTTGGATGCGGCGGACTGCTGAGCGGGCTGGGGGAGTTCCTCTTTCTGAACGGGCTCACTTGCAGCGATTACAGGCTGCTCCTGGACGGGCTCCTGTACGGGCTGCTGAGCGGCTTCCTGCTCGGGTGCTTTTTCCTTATTATTATTGTTGTTCTGGCGGCCGCGTTTTCTCTTGCCCTGTGCTGCAGGCTGCTGTGCAGCTTCCTGCTGGGGCTTCTCATCGGCGGCAGCCTGAGGCTTATCGGCCTCCTTTACCTCCTTGGGCTCAGGCTTGGGAGCATTGTTTTTTTTCTTTTCTACAGATTTGGCCTGGCCGTTCTCATCGGCGGTATAGACTTTTTCGGAATCGCTCTTGCGGGTTACCTTCTTGCGGTCGCGGCGCTCCTTTTCGGGCTTGTTTTTGGCAGCCGATATTGCCTGCTCGTCAAGAATGTCATAAACCAACTGGTTCTTGTCATCCTTGGCCTTGATGCCCATCTCTTTTGCAATGGCCTGGAGCTCTTCCAGACTCTTGCTCTTTAATTGCAGTATGTCAAACATTGTTTTATTGAACCTTGGCAATATCCGTGGCACAAGGAAGGCACACTGATATTACGTAAGGTATACGGTTAATGAAAAATCGGATTGATTGCCGCTTTTGGAAATCCCTTGGAAGGGCTGTATCGCGGCTTACGGGTACAAAGATACTGCAAAAATCCGATTTGGTGCGCTCTCACGGCGATTTTTTTGCTTTCCCGCCAAAGTGTCCCACAGCGAACCGCTTTCCGGGCGCTGTGGGGCCGATGAGCGTGGGACACACCCCCTGTATGAGCATGTGTCCCACAACAACCCGCGCTAGAACGTATTCTGAGCGGGGTGGTTGTGGGACACTTTGGCAAACAAAGGCTTTACTTCTGCTTGTAGGAGACGTTGATGCCTTTTATGTTGTTCAATTTTTCCTCTACGGCATTGAACTCATCCATCGTGTCGGGGTTGTTGGACAATGCAAAGAAACCTTCTGTTTTCTTCTTGCTCAGTTCCTTTAACTTGGATTCAAGGTCTTTCATCTGGATTGTCGATGCCAGTTCCTGTTCCGTCAGTTGTTTTGTGTTGGTCAAAGTGCATGTGACATCCTTCCTGCCATCCTGGCCTTTAGTGTACTTTACCAGAATAATGTCCTTGGGCGGAGCTTGAAGCCTGAAACGGAAAGGTAGGGCATAGCTGACACGTACCGGTTTTCCTTCATGCATTCCGGGCTTCCATCCTGTCATGGATGAAATAGCGTTTACAACCTGGGAATCAACGAGCGGGTGAACGGATTGAAGTACATTGACATCCGATACGCTTCCGTCGGTCTCAATGGTAAACTGGACAATTACACGTCCCTGTATCTCTTTTTCCTTTGCCTCTTCGGGGTACTTCAGGTTTTGTTGTAAGAATGAAACAAGCGCCACTACACCGCCAGGATATTCTGGTGCTATCTCCGGATTTCTCATAGGCTCATCCTGAGCACTTGCGTTCACGCTGCCGGCCATGAGTAATACTATTGTAGTAGCAACAGCAGCAAAAATACCGTTAAAGGATCTGTTGATTACATTATTCTTTTTCATAATCTGTATGTTTAAAATCTTTGTGAAGCGGAAACAAGTAAAGAAATATTGACATCATTCTGTTCGATGCTGCGACAGGTGTCTGCATAGTTGAAAGCCGTATGTCTGGCAGTCGGTTCAGCCGTATGGTGAGGCATGGCAAAACCTATTGCTATACCCGTTAACATCGCCGCAACTGCAACCCATGACGGTATTCTGCGCATTAATGGCTTTTGCTGTCTTTGGTCGGTGATGTCCAATGGAGCAAGTTTCCATTCTTTGTTCTCATCATCGATCATTGATCTGAAGTCCGAAAGTAGTTCCCGGCTCTCTTTCTCAAGTTCTGTGAGTTTGTCCATATCAATTATATTTCATTTAGTTTACAATATTCACGAACTGCTTTCAGGGCGCTGAACATCCTTGATTTTACCGTACCTTCAGGGATGTCACACACTTTAGCTATCTCAGTGATTGTCAGGTCCTCTCCGTATTTGAGCAGGAATACCGCTTTCTGCGGTTCCGGCAGTTTGTCAACGGCTGCATGTATCAGGCTTTTACGCTGTTCCTGCTCAATTTTATCGGGCAGTTCCATAGATTCCTCCTTGTCGACACTTAATACATATTCCATAACTGTCATCTGCCTTCGATGCTCGTTCCGGAGTATGTTATATGCAACGGTAAACATCCATGCATTGAACGGAAGCTGAGAGTCATACCTGTCCCTGATTGACCACAGACGAGTGAAAAGGTCCTGTGTCAGGTCACGTGACAGTTCAATGTCATAACCTGTCATTCTCATAAAGAAACCTTGGGCACGCGGGCCGTACTCAAGGTACAGGGCGCGGAATGTGTCAGCGGTCAATCTCATTCAGGTATCTCTCCATTAGTTTCATTATATACTCATGATCTTCAGAGTTAACATCTTTCATTCTGCAACAGTTCTCCACAATGCGTACCATCAGGTTGCGCAGCCTGTCATACTCCGCTTTCATTCCCTGGGCCTTGTAAAAGTCCAGTAGGGATTTGAAACAAGGAATGAAGTTCAGATTGAGGGTGTAAATCTGTTCATCTAAAAAGGTATCGGGAACAAAGGTCTCATACATGTAGTCTGTCAGATAGACTGACTCATAGTTTCTGCGTTTTACAGCCAGATTGTCATAACGTTTGGTGCTGTATTTGGTAACCAGTCCTTCAGAGTAGAGAAACTTTTGGAAGATCTCAGGAATGTAATAACTGGTAAAATAGACCGGACGCCTTGATGTGTGGGCTATGGAGAAGATAAGATTTTCTCGCCACGGGTTCATATAATCCATGTTCCTTTGGTCTGCGGGTGGGGGCGTGGCTTCTACTCCCAACAAATTGCATATGTACTCAAGATACTCAGGTTCCTGCAGCAGGTTGAGGTTTATTATCAATCGGTCCTGAAAAAGACCCTTTCCGTACTGTACCAGAAGACAGGCAAAAGTCTCCTCCTCGCCGCTCACAAACAGGATTCCGTTCTCCTCCATGCCAGCCATACAGTTGTAGGCGTATGAAAGCATGGTGTATGAAAATTTTCCTGTATTGTACCAGCGTTTAAGGATGTCTGCCATCAAGTCTGTCCTGCCTGTTTTTACAAGATAGGATACATAACCCGGGTACATCGGCTCAAAATCAGGACGCATCTTTATGGCTTTCAGCAAGTTGCCCTCTATATAGTCCACACTGGCTGCATACGGATTCTTTAAAATTATCGCATCGTCAAGATAATCAGGCCCGTATTTGAACAGGTTGTTGTACAAGTAATCAATAATATAACGTGCAAAGCTTTCGGGCCGTTCCTTGTGCAGCCGGTTTGCTATGGCAGCCAGCTCTTTTGTCATTGCTTCCATATCAACGCCACCGTGTTCATCTTTGACATTGGTGCACTTTAATTTAGTGAAGGTAAACCAGCAATACCAGGCTTCATCATCATTGGGGTTCTTCTGCACCTCTTTTTCCCATAGTGCAGCCTGATGCTCGTACCATTGAGCGTCATGGTTGCTATGCCAAGCGTCAATTGATACCGGCCTTTCTGTCTGTGCCAATGCGGTGGCTGAAAAAAGGACTGTTATCAGCAGTATAGGGATAAATAACTTTTTCATTGTTTCTTCTTTTTTATGTGTAATGCGTTATGTTTTGAAGAAGCGCTTCTGATATAAACACACGCAAACATAAAAAAGGTTCAGCAAAACAATGACTTTTTACTGTAAGGTATCAGATTTTTAAAATTTTTTATAGAGAAGTGATGAGCAGGGAGAGGTTTACATCGTCCTGTGCTACGCTGCGGCAGGTGTCGGCATAGTTGAAGGCGGTATTGCCATTGTTGCCGATGCTGCCTAACTTAGGCATTGCTATTCCGATGACAACGCCGGCAAGCATTGCGGCTACCGCAATCCATGAAGGTATGCGGCGGCGCAGCATTCCGGGTTCGCGGTCTTTGATGTCCAGCGGCGGCAGTGTCATGCTGCGGTCCCGGGCATCGGCGTTTGATTTGATCTGGGCAAGCAGCTCACGGCTCTCTTTCTCAAGTTCAGTCAGTTTATCCATATCTTTATTCATTGCTTTTACAATAGTTACGCACGGCTGTCAGCGCTGTGAACAGACGTGATTTCACTGTGCCTTCAGGTATGTTGCATACCCGGGCAATCTCTGTCAGAGGCAGTTCCTCCTCATATCTTAATAGAAACACCACCTTTTGCGGTTCTGGAAGACGGCCGATGGCATCACTGAGGATACGGTCCCGCTGTTCCTGTTCCAGATGGTCGGTGTCTGTTACGGGTTCCTCCTTCGGAGTGTTTTCCGCATATTCCATCACAGTCATGCGGCGGCGGTACTCATTCTTGAGCATATTGTATGCTATGGCAAACATCCAAGTCCGGAACGGCCGTCTCTCATCGTAATTGTGTCTGGAATCCCACAGTCGCAGAAACAGGTCCTGAGTCAGGTCTCGGGCCAATTCGCGGTCAAAGCCGGTCATCCTCAGGAAGAAACCTTGGGCACGGGGGCCGTGCTCAAGGTAGAGGGTTCGGAACGTTTCAGCGGTCAATCTCATCGTTATAGCGTTTACGTTCCTCGTCGGTTATGTTTTCAGTGCGGGCTACTACGCGTTTCATCAGACCGTACAGCCTGCGCATCTGGCGTTTTTCACCATTCTCCTTGTAGTAATCAAGCAGAGACTTGAAACAGGGAATATAGTTGAGATTCAGTTTGTAGGCCGATGCCTCGTATGTCTCCGGGGTGAATGTCTCGTACAGATAATCAGTCAGATACACCTCCTCAAAATTCCTGCGTTTAACGGATAGGTTGTCATAGCGCCTGGGGCTGTATTTATAGACCAGTCCTTCAGAGTACAGTTTGTCTGTGAAAGGAAGGTGATCCATCAGGGTAGAGAAGTAAATGGGGCGTCCGGTCTCACGGGCAACGGTAAGGTAAAGATTCTCCTCCCAGGTTCTGAGTCCCTGCTCGGTCCAGTCTGTGGGGCCTTCTATCTGGCTGATACCCAGCTGGCTGCATATGTTTTTGAGATAATCGGGCGAATAGAGGAGTCCTACACATATCACCGTGCGGTCTGTGAACAGGTCCTTTCCGTACTGTACCATCAGAGATGAGAATGTGGGAGTATCACCGTTGACAAATATGATGCCGTTGCGTTCCATTCCGGCCAACTGATTATATGCGTATGAGAGCAGGCTGTAGGAGTATTCTCCGGTATTGTACCAGCGTTTAAGGATATCGGCCATTAAGTCCATCTTGCCTTTATTGAGCAGATATACCACGTAATCCTTATACATATATGCGTTGTCCGGACGCATCCTGATGGCTTTTTCCATGTTGTCATCCTGGTTCTCAGACTCTTTGAGCCACATATTGCAGTAGTAGTCCAGGCAATAGCGGGCGTAACTGTCGGGGCGTTCCCTGCGGACTTTTGCGGCAATCTCTGCAAGCGGTGCTTCATCAAAACTTTCATCCTCGCTCTCAAACATCAGTTTGTATCGGGTGGCGTGGAACCAGTTTATCCATGCGTCGTCATCATCGGGCGTCAGTGTGACCCGGGCCTCCCATAAACGGGCCTGGTTTGAATACCACGCTGCATCATGTTTGGTCTTGACAAATGATACAATCTGTTCGGGCTTGCTTGCGGAGTCTGTCCTGTCGGTTACTGCGTATGCATCGGCCGTTAAGGAAACAGCCAGCATTATGATTGAAAACACTTTTCTGTTCATTTCAGCTAATTTGATCTGTTACACTTTCTTTTTTTGAAGCGCTTCATCAGTGCATACACGCAACGGTGGAAAAGGTTCGGCAAAGATGTGACTTTGGCGGAAAAATTAAGAAGGATCCGGTCAGTCCGGGGCGTTTTCTTTGAAGCGGGCGATGATAATGGCCGGATTGTCACTCCTGGCAGCTTTACGGTAGAATGCTTCCAGCTGTGGTGTGAAGCGGTGATCGTAATCAGGGCTGTCCATAAGATTGACGGCGTCGTTGATATAATAATCGGGCGACCATCCTATCAGGGTGTTTCCACTTATTGACGCAATCATATCCGGGAGAGAAATATGTAAAGTGTCGTGATTCATGTGATACATCTTTGATGTCCTTTTGTCAAACAGGTATTCATTGTCGTGAATGTACCATATGTACACGTAGTCTTTCATGTCATAAAAGAAGTTGGGTATGCTGTAGCCCATATATTGATCATCGTTCTCATAATCATAATCACATTTCATTTTGTATGGCATATCGGGCATGAAAGCCATGTTTGCCACGCATTCCATGGAGTCTCCATAAATCTTGTAAATGTGATTGTCAAGTGCGCGTAACAGGTAGGTGGTGTCCGATGTTATATCGCTCCAGCAGGATGTTATATCTGTTACTGCAACTTCGCCTCTCAGTTCTATGAATTCAGAGGGGTCCATATCGCAATGAAGAAGGTATTCCGTCATTCGGTATGGGGATTGATAGGTTCCGTCAGGGTTTAAGTGGAAATATTCATGCGAAGGGAGTATGGCGAGTCCGCCATGATACAGTATTGATCCGTCAGACAGACATTTTTCCATTTCCATGCCATAAAAGCCGTCTTGAGGTGTATTCCGGGCAAGTTCTGTCTGTCCTATAAAGTTCCCTTTATAGTCATAACGTTTCAGGCACCATGCAAAGTTGTCAAAAACTATAACCTCATTGCTTCTGGTGTTGATGGCCCAATCGCAAAAGCTGAGATATTCATTCTTGGCACGCCCCTGGCGGCCTATGTCATTCAGGTACTTTCCTGAACGGTCAAATACTTTGATAAGTGTCTGTCTATCGTTGTAAGAACCGTACATGGTGCTCCTGACAAACAGAAGTCCGTCGTCATAAAGAACACCTTCAATATCGGGCATGAGAGCATCGGGATTGTCTCCCTCAAGTTGTATGTATTCCCAACTCTCCAGAAAGTTGTTCTCAAATGAACCTTCCAGATGGATTAAATCTTTCTCCGTTATCTGAAGTGATTGGTCAGGGGTTGAATTGCCGTTATTGCAGGCACACAGAAATGAAGCTGGAATAAGGACGGCAAACAGGACTTTTCTCATAATTGTAACAAGTTAGGTTAATAATAAAAGGCTGACCGGAAGGTCGTTCCTGTCAGCAAATATAACACTTTGTCGGGAAATGAGTATTTTTGCGGCTGGTTATGAAGAGACACAGTATCAAAGTGAGGCTCCGGGCGTTCCGGATATGGCAGGTGTTGGGTTACAATCCCTGGAAATCAGAGTGGACCGTGACCGATGAAGTGCCCGAGGGTAACGTTAAGGGATTTTATCGCGGCGCGTTTGACAGCATTCCTTTCCTGAATGATGACGCCAAGCGTACGTTCGTGCATCTGCTTCTGCGCCCGGGTTACATGATACGCGATTATATAAAAGGTAAGCATGACCTTTATCTGGCACCGCTTACATCGCTCATAATATTCTACGCATTCTTCTCTTTGGTTTCATCGATTGCACATCCAGAGTATAAAACTGATAAATCATCGGAATACAGTATTGATTCGGACTCCGTTTTATCTCCCGGAGCAATTATCAATCTGGATTTCTCGAATGTCGATTCGGTTGAAATGGCAGAGATCAACCAGCATATCAAGGTGAAAACGGATAATCTTATGGTCTATCTGGAGCAGATAGACATATTGATGCATCTGGACAGTCATCCTGAGGCCGTAGATTCTCCCAAGAAAGCATCGCTGGCTGCATTAGAGAGCGCGTTGCGCAGTCAGGGCATACAGTATTTCCTGGAGATTTTCCTGCTGCTATGGCCGGCCATGCGTATTGTGCTGCGCAAACAGTCCATGGGGTGGGCTGCATCGGCCACCACTGCTGCGTACGTGCTGTGCCAGTTCAGTTTCTTTATGCTTTTTGTGCTGATATTCTCTCTGGGCAAGAGTAATGAGATAGGGATGTTTTTTTGCAGTCTTCTGATAATGATTGATTACCACCAGCTGTTCGGCATCAGTTACGGAAAGAGTTTCTGGCTCACAGTCAAGACCCTTATTTATTACCTGCTTTTTATAGGCTTACTGATTTTGCTTTTGATTATTGCGGTATCTGTCTATTTGTTCGTTTGATAGATTGAAGGACATTGTGAACATAATATGTGATTTTATTCTTTGATCTGGATACCGTCCAGAAGTTTCTGGATCTTGTGCTTGAGTTCCTTCTGGGTTTGGCGGTCTCCCTTGCAGAGTTTCCTTATCTCCTTGTTTGACCTTTTGCGGAACTGCTTTTTGAGTTTGTTCAGAGTCTTCTGGTCAAACTTCTTTATCTCTTTGTCTTTGAGTTGGTTAACCATTCCGTCTTCACCTGCCAGGGTGTTGTAGATTACCTGAATGATCAGGAATGGCTGTGAGGTGGTAAGATCAAGATTGAAATCAAACTTGAGATTCAGGTCAACGGGCTCCTGAATGCCGTCCGGGAATTTCTGTTGCAGGTCATCGGCAAACTGCTGCAGGGATTTCAGAATCTGGCTGAATTTGGGATTATTGAGACTGAAACTTGACTTGATTGTATCTCCAGACTGTGAGTAATCATTGCTGACGTTGTTCTTTGCTCCGGCTGTAATTGAAATGCAAGTGAGAGCGATGAGGCAGAATGCTCTGCTCAGGCTCTTTCGGATAGTTTCTGTAATCATAAAAGGACTGGTTTGTTAATACTTTATAATCTGACGTAAAGGTAGTGTTTTTGTTAATCAGCGTATTAGAATTGATTTTCAAGGTGGCCGATGACCTGGTCCGTCTGGGGTACATCTTTGCTTAATCCGTGTCTTTCAGATAATACAGGAGCAGGGCATCGTTCTCCTGGGAGGCTATGGCCTGGAGCATGGGCCTGTCTGATTCCGAAACGCCTCGTTCAAGGGCGAACTGAGCTTCGGACGGGATGATTTTGGTGATCAGTATATTGCCTGATGCTCCTATCGGTATCGGCGTATATCCCCAGCCGGTCCCGTGGCTGTCATAGCGGGTGCATATTCCCGTATTCTTATTGTAGATAAATTGAGTAAACTGTTTGTCCACCCATGCACTGAGAAAGAGATAGTCCGATGTCTGCGGACCGAGAGAGGGATTGATCATCAGCAGATCCATGTCATAGGTGCTGAGGTTCAAGAGTCTGCTGGCAGACGGGGGATTCAGGAAATCAAAATAACCGCATTTTTCAACGGTAGTGCCCGTAACCTTGTAGAGAATGTTGTCAAACGTACGCATGTGGTAGAGACTTGTCATGTCCGATGAATGCTTCTTTGACAATGGGGCATACATGAGATTATCTTGAGAATGCATCTCTCTCTTGTCCAAAAGGGCGTTGAATGTGCCGTCATTGTTGATGATTAACAGATCATCGGCAACATCATGAGGCAGAAGTGTCAGTCCGTAGATATTGCCGTCAGCCATGATGATGTCATTCAGGTTCATCAGGTCGGGCATGGATATCTGTGATATGTATTTTCCATCATAATCATACCTCTTGATGGCATGCGAATATCCGTCAAATATCAGCACCTCTTTGCGATCAATATCCAGACACCAACTTTGTACGATAATGAACTCATTGCGTGAACGCCCCTTGCGTCCAATCCGGTTCAGGAAGTGTCCGTCAAGGTCATATACCGATATTATCTGATCTCCCTCACGTCCGCCGCCCGGGTTGTGAGCTATAAACAGTTTGTCGTCGTCAATCTGGGCGCTGAATATGCTGCCGGCAAGGCTTTCAACTGAGGTTTCCTCAAGCAGAACGCAGTGCATGCTGTCGGAAACATCTTCAAGATACACCTTGTCATCTTTTATTTCTAAAGGAATGGCCGGTACTTCTGTTGTCTTTTCCTTACAACCCATAAGGGCCGATATGGCTACGGTCATTAATGATGCAAAAAGGAAATTTCTCATATAGCTATAATGGGCTAAACTTACGGCAGACTGTTGATTACTGCCTGAAAGGGGATGGTGTAGAATTGCTCGTCCCAGTCAAAGGCAAACAGACGGAGGGTTTTATTGTCAATGATGAAATTCACGATGGGGGCATCGGGGATAAGTTCGGCAACAAAGCTGCCGTCCCAGGTGAACACGCGTATGGTTGTGTTCACGGTCGCTTCATCTTCTTCTTCTTGAACAGTGTTGTGGTTATACAGCACGAAAATGTAATCTCCGCAGGTTACGACCTGCATCACACCTGATACTGTTTGTAGAAAGTATTTATCATTATTTGCAAATTTGGCATAATCAACAAAATCAGGGCCGCGCACTCCAAAAACGTCACCGCTTTCAAGGTTGATGAATGTCATGCGGTCCAACACGCTGACCGCTACCACTCGGGTGCCGTCATCGGACATTCTTGTCTGGGTATAATACAAGTTGCCGGAAAAATCCGGTTGTTGTAATTGGGGCAAACGCGGGAATATATCATATTTTACGGTAGTGCCGTCTGCCTTGACAAGACTGTACTGTGGCGGATAGTATTCAGTTTCCGGTAATTGATATCCTTTCATAGATATACTGCCGTCAGGATTGAATGTATAGGCTGATGGCGGAATGGTATCATAGCTTTGGCTCACTCCCTTGTACTGGAAATATGAGCCGTCAGGCCTGAACAGCGTACTGTGATTTATTGTCGGGTCCATATCATCGGGAAGATCCAGCAGCTTGATGGGTCTTAGGTTGGCGCCGTTACTGATAGAGCCGGAAAGATTATAGAGATAGTAACGGTTGTCGGATTCAACGTACAGATATCTGTCTCCGTCAATGACGGTATTCTGGTCAGTATAACGAACCCTAAGGAACTCATTGCCGGCCCGTCCGCTGGGGGACAGCTTTGCTATGGGCTGGCCTGAATAGTCAAACACCTGTATCATTGCCTGATTGTCACGGGTAAATACCACTATCATGGAATCAACCGCTACTATATCACGCACGCCAAAGCACTCCAGGTCCATACGCTCTAAATGCAGTTTTGTCTGTGGCACATCGGCCGATACCGTAATCTCACGCGGAGTGTAGTATTTTTCTTTCTTCTGCTTACAGGCGCTAAACAAGGTTGCGCAAACAATGAGGATGGCAATCAAGGTTCGTTTCATTTGTTATTCAATTAATTGGTTGGGACTCCAAAGATAATGATTTGTTCCGGCTTTTCAAACGAGCGGTATCTTGCCAAAGTGTCCCACAGCGAAGTGGCTCACAGCGCTTGTGGGGCCGATGAGCGTGGGACACAACCCCTGTATGAGCATGTGTCCCACAGTAACCCGCGTGAGAGCGTATTCTCAGTGGGGTTAGTGTGGGACACTTTGGCGAAAGAACGGGAGGTTATTTGGCTACCTGAGTTCCGTTTAGGTAGACTCTGATACCGTTCTGGGTGTCAATTGTGATGTTTCCGTTCTCGTCAATGCTCTTTGTCACATTGCTGGCGGGCGCTGATTGCTCATCCTTGTTGAGATTCAGTTCTTGGCCATTGACTAGAATTTTGTTGACCTTCTTACCGTTGACAGTAACGTTTCCTTCGTTGTCGACTTCAACTCCCGGTACCGAGCGAACAAGCTCTTCAATGCTCATGTCATTCTTTCCGCCGTTGGGGTTCAAGCTATAAACCGTATCAGAATAAGATACATACTCCTTATTATTGCTATAATTCATATGTATGGTGTGATCAGGGGTATTGGCGTCTTGATTGTCATAAACAACCTTTCCGTCCACCCGCACTTTGGAAACAGGCTTGCCGTTTACGGTTATATTACCATCCTGGTCAAACTGTACTCCAGGTAATAATTTGATAATATCGTAGTTGATCGTTCCAGAAAACTCCAATGAGTCTTGATCAACAGTGACTTTGGCGACCGTAACTTTTTTGCTTTGGTCCGCATTGTTGTCCTTGTACACGTAAGTGACCTTGGTTTGGGCATTGAGAGCCAGTGAAATGCAAACCAAGGGGAGAAGATAGAGTGCTCTGAGCAGACTCCTTCTGGTTGATGTTTCCTTTTCCATCATAAAAATTCTGTTTTTTAAAATACTGTGATTGAAATTATTAGCTATTGTGTATCCGTTCATCGCGGCCGCTTTGCTAATGAGCAGATACTGATAACTGCGTATGTCGGCGCCGGCGCGCAGTACGGTGTCATCGGCCTCGTATTCATGGACGGCGCGCAGGTCAATGCGCAGCATCCAGATGGCGGGGTTGAACCACTGCATGGCGGCTATAAGATCGGTAATCAGTACGTCTATTGAATGGCGGAGTGCCACGTGGGCTTTCTCATGGTCGATGACGGCGGTTTCACGGTTGTTCCAATCGGCCTCTGAGATTACAATGTGTCCCATCCAACTGAATGACGGGTCGTTGCCGGGCATGACATAGAGGGTGGTGCCATCGGCCATAACCTCCTTGCGTGCGTGCCTTATTATACTGCGTACGCGCAAGGCCGATGCCAGAACCCTTGCCAGCACAAAGGTTACGCCTGCAGCATAGATTGCCATGAGAACGATGTGCCACCAGGGTGTGGATGGCTGGGCAGGAGTGCTTGAGACGGCCTGCATGAGTTGGGCCACCGGCACAGGCAATACCTCTGTCTTGTGGATTGTAATAATGCAAACAGGGAGTAGAAGAGAGAGCAAAGCCGTACTCAATAGCACAATCCTGTTGAGTCTGTGCCATGTATCCTTGATGAGCAGCAGACGGAAGAATATGTAGAAGACGGCCATTATGACCGCTACTTTCAATTGGTAGGTAAGGAAGGTGATCATTTTTGTTTCTTTTCCAGGTGTGAGATAAGTTCCTTGAGTTCATCGACCGATACCTTGCCGTCACCCACGAATGCCGATACCGCATTCAGGTATGAGCCAAAATAGTTGCCGATGAAACCGCCCATGGAGAACCTGCTGTACTCCTGACGGCTGATGATGGGGAAGTACTGATAGGTGGGGCCGTATGCCTTATGGTCCAGGAATCCGTCCTGCTCCAGTTCACGCACCTGTGTGGAGAGGGTATTGAAATGGGGCTGAGGCTCGGGGTATAACTCACGGAGTTCACGTACAAACAGTGCTCCCTTGTCCCAGAAGTGGTTCATTATAACCTCTTTCTTGTCACTGAGTTTGGTAATCTCTTTCTCTTTCATAACGCTGGTGTAACTAGTGATGTTGCAAATGTAACTACTAAAATAGTTACTCAACGATTTGTTTAGTTAATATTTGCTAAACTGCGGTTTTTTGTGGGTGTGGGACACTTTGGCAAAAAAAATCTACTTTTGCTGTAGTTTTCCATTCAGTGCTGCGTCTAATGTGCAGAAACAAACAGGAAAGACAATGACAGAACGAGAATTTGAGAAGATGGTCAGAGAGAACAAGGGCACTATTTATACGGTGTGCTACATGTTCTCAAATGATCACGACGAGGTGGCAGACCTTTTTCAGGAGATACTCATAAACCTCTGGCGGGGATCCGGAACCTTCAGGGGTGAAAGCGCGCTGAGTTCCTGGATATGGAAAGTATCGCTTAACACCTGCATTACTTTTGACCGTAAGAAGAAACGCGGCGTGAGCACAGTACCTCTTACAATGGATGTTGACCTTTTCAGCGACCAGACCGAGGATACCCGCCAGATCGGATTGCTGCGTGAGCGTATAGGGCGTCTGGGTCCTTTTGACAGGGCAATAGTACTGCTGTGGCTTGAGAACCTCAGTTATGAGGAGATAGGGCAGATTGTCGGTATCAGTTCAAGTAATGTCTCAGTCCGTCTTGTTAGAATCAGAGAACAACTTAAAAACATGCAGTAAAATGGAAACAACAGATAACACATTGAATGAGATGCAGCAGCAGATGCAGCTGCTCAAGGATAAGCTCTCAAAACAGACAATCGTCAACGAGCAGATGATGCGCAATGCATTTGGCAAGGGCATTAAGGATCTCAGGTCAAATTACAGCGTCAAGACCATTGCCGCAATTGCAGGAATGCTTGGCTGTCCGTCATTCTACAATCTGGGATGCTCGCTGTACTTTGTGATATTCGGTGAACTGATGATGCTGATAGCTCTGGTGGCAACATTATACGCTAACCGTCTTATTCCCAGAATGGACGATGATCTGCTGACTGCCGCCGGAAACCTGACACGTTTCAGAAAAATCAACGCAGAATGGATCAAGTACGGAATTCCCACGATGGTGGTTTGGCTTGGCTGGCTTATAGTTGAGCTGTTCAGCGGAGAAGAATTCACAGCGGGACAGGCATATGCCATGATCGGGGGGATAGCAGTGGGCCTGACGGTGGGTATGTGCATCGGCCTTAGAATACGCCGCGAAATAATGAGGGGTGTTGATGAGCTTATGGCTCAGATTAAGGAAATGCAGAACATGTAATCCCGTCTATTGCCAAAGTGTCCCACGTCATCCAAGGATAGCGTGGGACACTTTGGTTACAGGTGGGGTTGATTAAAGCGAGATTTCCTTTCTGTTCAGAAAGACTTTCCTTATGGTTGTTCCGTCTGCTGTTACCTGGCCTTGCTCGTCGATGGAGAAGCCGGGAATATAATCTATGATTTCCTTGAGATCAGTATCTTCAGTCTGTTGGTTAACTGTCAGGTACATATTGTCATACTCATCTATATGAATCATGTTAGGCTTGTAATCCTCTTTTACAGAGTCAATTCCGGTATGTAAAACTACGTCCCTTGAGAGGTGCCGGCGGTTGTCATAGTCGTATTCTACCTTGTCATGATAGAATATTGCCCTGGAATGATTGAAAGCATCTTGCGTAACAGGATTCATAACGGTTGATCTTTGGGCTCTGTTGAAGAAATACTGTATGTCAGGAACGGATCGGTCTATAAGCCGGCCCATCCATTCATCTATCATTTCATCGTACTGGGCAGGAACATAACTGAGGGCATCAATTCTTGTATACTGTCCCCTAAGCCTGTTGAACTCCAGGATACTTGCTATCTGTGCACGGATTTCATCATCGGTGGCCTCGACTTTGGGATCATCGCCGATAAAGGCATGGAGATTGCCGTTCCCGTCATAATCAAATTTGACGTACAATGCCTTCCTGTTAACGTGCAGGTCAACAACTTCCCATACATCCTTGCCGAAACGGTCCTTGGCGGCATTGTTCCTGTAGACGGTGGTGGAGTAACCGCTCTTTCCCGAACAGGCATTGAGGAATGTATGTGAGTCTACGAGTCTGCCCTCGACCGCATATTTGATTTCCGGGGCGGCTATTCTCACCCCTTTGCTGTCATATGTGAATAACAGGCCGCCGGAATAGTCTCTGAATTGTGTAATGACAGGCACTATATCAGGAATATCAAGGTCCGGATTGTCAATCGCTACAGGATAATTATAGTGACTGTCATTTACTGCCGGTCTACTTGAATTGACATAAACAAATCCGTATTTCTTCCTGGCCCGTTTACTCTTGGGCTTGAAGTAATATACGGTCAGGTTTCTGCCTTCAAGATCCTTGAGTTGCTGGTAAGGCCTTTTTGAGCCGTTTATGAAGATGGTTGTCGATTCATTTACCCAGTCCAGTTTCTTGTCCGATACGGAATTGGCAGTCCTGATGCCGTTCACTGCAACGGTTACGTAAGGATACTGGCCTGTGTAGTTCTCATAGATGCTGATATCCTCGGTGACTGATTTGTCATCGGCACTCTTTTGGGAATAGTAATGATCGGCCCTGCGGGATACGTCCTTGTCATTAAAGAACTGTGTGGCAAAGAAGATCATACTGTTGGTACGTTGGTTCCCGTCAGGTAATTCTGACACTTTATAAGTGGGACAACAGCCAAAGCAGAAGAACAGGATAGCTGCAAGGAGAGTGGTAGCGATTGTCTGAGACGCTGCGCCACCTTTGATTTCCGGTTGTTTCATCTGTAAAAAACGTTGTTTGGTTAATGAACTGTTCAGCCCAGAGGTCATCTCGGGATTACAACCAAAGAGCTGCTTTATTATTGATAATCTGTAATCTGCAAGATTGTACCCATCGGCCAGAGCATCATGGTCGGCCTGCCACTCCTGTACCTCCTCCAGACGTTTCTCGGCAAACCACATGAAGGGGTTGAACCAGAACAGTGAACGCAGAATGGACATGATTAGTTTCTCCATGGAATGGTGGTGACGCACGTGGCTGGACTCATGACTCAGGATATGGCTGTAAATGTTGCGGTCTGTCCCGGTGGCCATATATACGGTGTGCATGAATGAGAAGGGCGTGGTAACCTGCTCACTTTCAGCCAGATCATACTCCGGAGTATGGGTTACTTTCGATGCCCGTTTAAGGCGTAATACGGTTATTATTCCATAAAGAACAAGGAAGAGAGAAAGGATAAAACCGGCACCATATAAGGAGAGAAAGAAGATTCGCCACTTTTGTTCTGAAGTCATTCGGTAGGCAGTTGCGGGTTTGGCCGATTCCAATGTGGCCAATACGGTCGGGGGCACGGTGCGTGCTACCAGTTCCGGCAGCGGTTCACTGTCTGCCAGGTTTTTTTGAGGCTGTGCCTGACTTTGGATCTGCGGCTGCGGCTGTGCCATAACGGGCACCCGCATGTAGATGGTCTGAGGCGGGTAGAGCGGCACGTTGAATACGGGTATGGTGGCCGACAGCAACATGGCTATGACCAGATACTTGCGGCAAAAGCCGTATTTTACCTTGCGGACTATAATCCAGCGGTAGAGCAGGAGAAACAGACCGCTGCAAAGGAAAAATTCAATTATATAGATAAAGAACGGGCGCATGAGAGTTACTTTTTATCGTCATCAAGAATACGCAGGATCTCATCGGTCTCTTGTACCGATATGGAGTTGCGCTGAGAGAAATAATTGACCAGACTGCTAACCGAACCGCCAAAGAACGAGTTCAGCACGCCGTGCATGTAGGAGTCTGTGTAATCTTCCTTGCTTACAGCGGCCTGATAGACGTTGCTGTGACCGTAGGTTTTGTGTGAGAGGAATCCTTTGGTGTCAAGAATGCGTACTATTGTTGAAACGGTGCTGTACGCGGGTCTGGGATCGGGAAGAAGTTCATGAACGTCACGAACTACAAATTCATGCCCGATTTTCCATACCACCTGCATGATCTCCAGTTCTGCCTTGGTGAGTTCCTGGATGCGTTTTTTTGTCTCTGTCATATACTGTTTTGAATAATTATCTGTGCAAATATATGACTAAGAATTTAAATTGCAAACTAAAACATTAAATTTTTATCTAAGATTTTGATTTTGTGCAATTGGGGCCTGACCCCAATTGTACTGTTTTAACGTTTTTTACTTGGGCTATGGCTTGAATTCTATATACGGTACTTTATATTTGCTTCCATACAAACCTTAATTATTCCTTGTTATGAGAAAAACATTAGTCATTTTTGCGGTATTAATTACCTTGTTGTCCTGCGGACAGAAAGTGAAAGTGTGGGAAAATCCTGTGATCGGAGTCACACGTTACAATCAATACACTATTAAGAAGGTGGTATTTGCTGAGGACAGCACAGTCCTCTATTTTCATGTAGAATATCCATCGATGGGCGGTTTTACATTCGGCAAAGAAACATATATCGAGGCCGACGGCAAACACTATCTCATAACCGGCAGTGACGCTTTTGAGCTGGGGCAATACATCACTACGGATCCTAAAACATGGGAAAAGGATTTCAAGCTCTATTTTGAGCCGATGCCCAGAAACACCAAGATGTTTGATATCATAGAAGGCCATTTCGAGGGTGCATACACATTCTTCAATATCCGTCCGGAGGGCGTCAAACTGCCTGTCGGTAAGGTGCCTGCAGAATACCTGGCCGATTATCCCGAGGAGGATGAATGGCCTGCCATGAAATACAGTGAAGACCCGGTAACGATCCATTTCAAGTCCCTGAACTATAAGCCTGGCATGAAGGCCCAGATAGACATGTGGCATTTTGACATCACAGACCCGTCATCGTTCCATCAGGATAGAATATATCTGAATGATGACGGTGAGTATGAATACACCTGCAAGACTTATTATCCGCAGTACATACAGATAACCATGGATCCTTCCGGACCGGGATGGGGCTCAGCTGTTCAGGCTATGATGGCTCCTGGTGAGGAACTTACGGTTCTGGTTGATATGAATGTGGTGGCTGATTCTGTCCAAGACGCTTTTGTGGGCTTTAAAGGTTATTTGGCCAAATACACCCGCAGGAATCAAGAAGGTGACAGGTGGCGTATGGCCGACAAGTCCAATATCACCCTTGCGGAATGGACTATCGATCATGCAACTACGGTAGCTGAATTAATTGCAGGTTATGATTCGGTAGTGACTTCATTTGAGATTTTCAATAAAGCGAACGGCTTTTCAGAACTGGAAAGCAAACAATTCTTTGATTATGAACTCAGATATATTGAGCTTGTAGCCCGTAGTCAGGATTCGTTGTTCCGTTCCAAGGAATTTCTGGATTTCATCCTTCAAAAACGTCCTGCCTGTTTCTTTGGTGATAACATAGTTCCCACACCGGATTACGAAAGAGTATCCTGTTTGTTCGCGGGTACTGACATCAAGGGTATCGGACCTGATTTCTGCCGTTATCTGGATGGTGTAAAACAGGTACAAGGCGGTAAAAAGATAAAGAAGCCGTTCATTGAAGACCCATATCTTTCAAACCTGTATGACAAGGTAACGGGTGCTGTAGATGAGCAAATGGCCAAGAACAAGAACACCAACTTTGCTCCTAACGTGCATTATCTTGACCTGGCCGATGTCGCTCCTGAGAACATTCTCAGTACCATTCTTGACAGATATAAAGGCAAGACCGTTCTTCTTGACATGTGGGAGACCTGGTGCGGCTATTGCATTCAGGGGCATCAGGATATGGCACCCTATAAGGAAGAGTTAAAGGACAAGGACATAGTATTCCTCTACTTTGCTTCACCAAGCTCGCCGTTTGACCAATGGATGCACTATACTGCAACCGTTCCGGGTGAGCACTACTACCTTACGGAGGAGCAGAACAGTTATCTGTCTGATAAGATATGGGGCACAGGCGGAGTACCCAAATACGCGATTTATGCCCCGAATGGCACTGAGCTCTACAAACAGGTAGGTTGGGGTGGCCTGGACAGAATCAAGCCCGAGATTGAGAAAGCTCTCAAGTAAGATGCCGTAAATGACCTTTTTGCGCAAGATAGGATTGTCATTCAGATACGGCAGCGGCTATTTTGTCGTTGCCGGTCTGGTGTCATTATGTGCGTTTGTCATTGTAGGGATAAATTCGGGCGACATAGAAGGGCTATCGGAGGGTATTTTCATATGCAAGATCCTTAAGATACTCTCAATACCCATAATCCTGTATCTGTTCCGCAAGTTTGACCGCAGCAGTGCAATATACTTCTGGCTCAATCTTGGTATAAGCAGTGTGGAGTACTATGTCATTCCCATTGTGATAGAGTATATATTTTTCAGGCTGCTCATTTTTATTGCTCCGCCGTTGTTCACCTTATTGCATTTGAATTGAGATGGGGCAGGAGGATGAAAACGGAAAACTGCTGATTGACAGCGTGCAGCTGCGCTTTGGCGAAAATGTCGTTCTGCAGAGCGCATACGTGACATCTTACAAGGGTAGGGTGACCGGCGTGCTGGGACGCAACGGAATGGGCAAATCCTGCCTGTTCAAATGCATCATGGGCGGCATCCGTCCGCAGAACAAGTATATCCGCCTTAATGACGAGCCGCGCACTGACTACGGGCATATCGGCCTACGGGTAAAGTATCTCCCGCAGGTTCATTGTATTCCGCCCGGCATGACTCTGCCACAGGCGTATGAATTATATGGCGTTGATTTTGAGGGGCTTGTAAGGTTTGACGATAAGTTTGACTGCCTGAGAAGCCAGAAGGTTAAGGAACTGTCGGGCGGCGAGAGACGCATAGCGGAACTCTATATGATTCTTAATTCCGATGCCGAGTTCTGCGTCCTGGATGAGCCGTTCTCCAATATCGCACCCATATATGATGAGAAGATCCGAGCCATGATTCAGGAACAGAAAGCAAACAAGGGTATCATAATAACGGACCACGTCTATGAGGAGATTCTCCGTGTGGCCGATGACCTGTTCCTGCTCCGGGACGGATTCACATACCAGATTCACTCCCGCGACGACCTGGTCCGTCTGGGGTACATCTTCAAATAAGGATTTGAGGAGTACCTGGATGCATTATTTGATGTGATGCAGAATGATGGCTTCGTTGTCTCTTGTGACAAGGATCTTCATCATCTCCAGGTCGGACTGGGGAATCTTGTCAGGGATGTTGTCCAATATGTATTGGGCACCTCTCGGTGTCGCTCTTGTTATTACATAATCATTATCAATTCCCACTATTTTGAAATTAATAATGATGTTTGCGTAATCCTTGTCGATTTCGGCTCTGTAACGGGTGCATTTTTCATTTGACTTGTCATATACATAGTATTGAAAGGCATTAATTGCACCTCGTTCATCTGTTTCGTTAGTCTCAAATATAAAATAACTGCCGTTCTCCATTGTATAACTGGGCCGATAATCAAGCATCCCTGAATTTAAGAAATCAACCTCTTTATTCACGGCGGGAATCATAAAGTCAAACATTTTGCATGTATCGGCTTTGTCACCATCTATCTCGTAAAGGATATTATCAAACAGACGCAAATGGTAGAATTCCTTGAGATCATTGGCCATATACTGTCGCGAACTGCCTATTCCGCCTCCCATAGAGAAATTATCATCATATAAGCCTCTGAACGGCAACAGGGGTATAACAGTACCGTCATCCTTAATCTCTACTATGTCATCGGCCTTATCGTTGGGCATCAGCATGCCACCATAAACGTGTCCGTTTACGTACATTACATTCCATACGTCATAATCACCCAAGGGTAGGGATGAAACATATTCATTGTCATAAGAGAATCGCTTGAGTGAATTGAATGCGTCATTGATAATGACCTGTTTGAGGTCAGTATCAAGGCACCATGATTCAAGTCTGACATACTCGTTTCGGGCGCGTCCTACACGGCTGATCTTATTTATGAACTGACCCTCCATATCAAAGACCGAAATGTTTTTGTCCTCGTTATGAGGCCCAGTCCCGGCATAATAGGAGATGAAGAGTTTACCGTCATCAATCATCACCTTGTTTATTTCACTTACGGTAGCATCCAGAGATTTGTCATCCAGAAAAATGTATGTCCGTTTATCGGCCATGACATCCAGGAAGTTTTTGGTGTCTGAATACTCTACGGGGATGACCGGTACTTCTCTTGTCTTTTCCTTACAACCCATAAGGGCCGATATGGCCACGGTCATTAATGATGCAAAAAGGATCTTTCTCATATTGCTAGATAAAAGGCTGACAGCAAATATAATATTTTTTTGCCAAAGTGTCCCACAGCAAAGCGGCTCAAAGCGCTTGTGGGGCCGATGAGCGTGGGACACAATCCCTGTATGAGGTGGTGTCCCACAGTAACCCGCGTGAGAGCGTATTCTTAGCGGGGTGGTTGTGGGACACTTTGGCGGCGGCGGGGGCTCGAACTCGGGCTCGGTAACTGGGGCTAAAGTGATTTGTTGATGTCGGAGATGTAGTCCAGGACCTCGTCACGGCCGGATTTATCCAGTGAGGAGGTGATGAAGTGGGGCGGGAGTTCCTCCCACTGTTCGGCCAGGGTGTCCAGGAACTTCTTTACGTTCTCGGTCAGGCGGCCTCGGCCCAGTTTATCGGCCTTGGTGAAGATGATTCCAAAGGGAACGGCGTTCTCACCCAGCCATTCAATGAACTCCAGGTCTATCTTCTGGGGCTCGTGGCGGCTGTCTATGAGGACAAAGAGTGACGTGAGTTGGGGGCGTTCCAGGATGTAGTCGTTGATGATGCGTGTAAGCTGATCCTGCTGGCTCTTGCCGCGCTTGGCGTAACCGTAACCGGGCAGATCCACAAGATACCAGTTCTTATTGATAAGGAAATGGTTGATAAGTAGGGTCTTACCGGGTGTGGCCGATGTCATGGCCAGGCCCTTGCGGTTAGTCAGCATGTTGATGAGGCTTGACTTGCCCACGTTGGAGCGGCCTATGAATGCGTACTCGGGCATGCTGTGCTGCGGGCATTTGCTTACGTCCGTGTTGCTGATTACGAATTCGGCGCTCTTTATCTCCATTTTGTGTGGGTTTTGTGTGTGCAAAAGTACGAATTTTTGGCCGAATCCGTTAAATTTGCAGTGTATTGAGTCATAATAAATGAATAAGGAATATCCGTCGGCAGCGTTGGAAAGGGCAGTGGGTGAGTTCGCAAAACTGCCGGGCATTGGCCGTAAGACCGCCCTGCGCCTGGTTCTGCATATGCTTTCCAAACCTGAGGAGGAGGTGAGTACCTTTGGGCGTGTGTTCTCCACTCTCAAGCAGGATATCCGTTACTGCAAGGTGTGCCATAACATATCGGACACCGATACATGCGCCATCTGTGCCAATCCCAAACGTGACGCATCTACGCTCTGCGTTGTTGAGAACGTGCAGGATGTGCTGGCCATTGAGAGCACCATGCAGTTCAACGGACTGTACCATGTGCTGGGCGGAGTAATATCACCTATGGACGGTGTTGGCCCGCAGGATTTGCAGATAAACAGCCTTGTGGAGCGCGTGCAGGCAGGAGGCATAGAGGAGGTTATCCTGGCGCTGAGTCCCACGATGGAGGGCGATACCACCAACTTTTTCATTTCCCGCAAACTGCAGCCGTTTGGCGTAAAACTGAGCGTGATTGCACGTGGCGTGGCTGTTGGCAACAACCTTGAATATGCCGATGAAGTATCACTGGGGCGCTCCATTCAGGATCGCACTCCTTTAAAATAATTGCAAATAGGATGAATACTAAGAAAATGTCTGTCAAGCTGATGGCAATGTGGATCAGCATGTATCTGATAGCAGGAATTATTGCACTGTTGTTTGAATTCGGCCCTTTAAAGGGAATGGCTGTAACGGCCCCCAAGGTGATTTACGTTCTGCAGGTGATAGGAGTGCTCGCCGCTCTTGCGCTCAGTCCGCTGGCTCTGCGCGGTTTCAAGAAGATGGTTGACCGCCTTGACGAGAAGGATTACCCCGAGGAGAAGATAGGAAAGATATACATGACATGCTCTGTGCTGCGCCTTGCCGCATTCTTGCTGGTCATAGAGTTTGGAGTTGTGCTCTACTATCTTCTGAATGATACCATAGGACTATACATTGCAGCCATCGGTGCAATTAATTCAATGTTCGCTATTCCCACCAAGGCCGGGATTGAACACGAAACAGGTTACTTTGATTGATAATGCCCGCAGTAAGCGTCATCATAGTCAGCTATAAGGTGAGGTACTACATTGAGCAGTGCCTCAACTCCGTTCTGCGGTCGGTTCCCGATGCGCAGATACTTGTGGTTGACAACAAGTCCGATGACGGATCGGTGGAATATCTCAGGGAGCGTTTCCCGCAGGCTGAGGTTATTGCCAATGATTTCAATGCCGGGTTCGGCAAGGCAAACAATATGGCTCTGGCTAAGGCTACGGGCAAATATGTGCTGTTCCTTAATCCTGATACGGTTGTGGCCGAGCGTACCATTCCCGGTTGCATCGGCTATATGGATGAACACCCTGAGGTTGGTGCCGTTGGAGTTCGTATGCAGCACGGAAACGGCCGGTTTGCGCCGGAGTCACGCCGCTCGCTGCCTACGCCGTCGGTATCGTTCTGGCATATGACAGGTCTGGGCAAGCTGTTCCCAAAGTCAAAGGTGTTCGGAAAGTACCACTGCACCTATCTTAATAAGGATATGGAGTGTCCCATTGATGTGGTATCGGGCGCATACATGTTCGTGCGCAGGGAGGCACTTGACAAGGTGGGCGGATTTGACGAGGCGTTCTTTATGTACGGTGAGGACATAGACCTCTCTTACCGCATACTGCAGGCCGGCTATCAGAACCGTTATCTGCCGCTGCCCATAGTACATTATAAAGGTGAGAGCACCAACAAGACATCATACCGTTATGCCAAGGTGTTCTATGACGCCATGCTGATTTTCTTCAACAAGCACTTTAAGCGTTACAGCCGCCTTTTTGCTTTGCTGGTAAGAGTTGTGGTGGGTTGCCGGAAAATTGTTACTTTTATAGGACAGAATATCCATGCGCGCAGCCTCAGACTGGCCGATTTCACCGAGAACTGCCTGTACGTGGGTCGGAAGGAGACATTCGCCGATGTGGAGCGTATGATATCGGGCAGCACCTATCTGCGCAATCCGCAGTTTGTGGAGGGGGCCGATGATGCCGGCTCTGCGCTTGAGGGACGTATTGACAATGGTGTAAAAGCCGTTATCTTTGACACTGACGCTTTCTCTTACGATGCCATCCTGTACTGGATGTACAGCAAGGCTCAGGAGGGCAGGCGATATACAATGGGACTTTATTCTGCCAAGACTGGCAAACTTATAACAGAGGACGAAGTGATATGACAGAGAAGGATTTGTTATCAGATGGCAAGTACCGTCTGCGTGCTCCGGAGCCCGAGGATCTGGATGTGATTTTCGGTATGGAGAACGACACGTCGCTGTGGATGGCGTCGGGTAATGCCGTGCCTTATTCACGCTATCAGATCAAGAAGTACATTCTCATGTCGTCGCATGATTTCTATACGGACCGCCAGATACGGTTCATGATTGAGCGTGTGAGCGACAATGTGGTTGTGGGCAGCATTGATCTGACCGATATCGACCCCTACAACGGACGTGCCGAGATCGGCATCGCTCTGCTTTCGGAGCACCGCGGGCAGGGAATTGCATCGGCCGCAATCAAACTTATGTCGGAGTACGCAAAAAAAGTTTTGCGTCTGCGCCAACTGTTCTGTCATGTGCCGGCCGACAACAAACCGAGCATTAAACTGTTCACCAGTAATGGGTTTGCTAAAACGGGCCGTCTCAAAGAATGGCTTGTGAAAGACGAAGGTCATATAGATGTCCTGCTTTTGCAGAAAATTTTTTGAAAAAAATGTGCTCTGACGCTTGTAGGTATCAAAAATGTACGTACCTTTGTCACCGCAAAACAGCGAGGTGTGTTAGTTCAGCTGGTTAGAATGCCGCCCTGTCACGGCGGAGGTCATGGGTTCGAGTCCCATACACACCGCAAAAAAGAGTCGCCAAATGGCGGCTCTTTTTTGTGGTGTGTAGTACACACATCTTTTTAGTTCGCTAACGCGAACGGGCGGCCTCCGGCCGTCTCGCTGCGCTCGCTTCTGAAAAATGACGCAAAACGAAACGACCCCTTTGCGTCACTTTAAAAAAGTTTTGTATATTTGCAATCAGAATCTGGGTATCTGTTGAGTCAGATTTAATAGGGAACACGGGTGAGATTCCCGGACAGTCCCGCTGCTGTATTTCTCCGGATACCGTTTCAGGATGAGCAGTCGCTCCCATGACTGCAACAAACGCCACTGGCCGTCAGGGTCGGGAAGGTTCCTGAAACAGGAGATAAGTCAGAAGACCTGCCCAGAATTCCAAGTTATACTTATGCCCCGAGGATAGGGCGGGTACGACAAATGTCTGAAACAGAAGAAATAGAATTTGACAGAAGCGGACTCTGTGTTTCCGTGTGTGGTATATGTTTATCGTTTGTTCCAAACGATGAACGTAAGCTTCGCCTCGGAATAGAAAACCAGTTTTCTCTTCTCTCGGCTCGCATTACGTTTGACAAAAAAATACTTGTTTGATGTCAGCCCTTAATTGGACTGAAGCGCAGTGAGTTCCGGTTATGTGGAACTTGCGAAAAGTTGGGGAGGCCGTGAGGGTTTCCTCATCTTTTTTTGATTAAACCATTTATGGAAAACGGCATCAAAATAGTGTATGGACGCCCGTTCTTTTATAAAAATTGCCTTTACCGCATTTTCATTATGTGTGTGCGGTACTGTCCGTGCGCAGTGGGAGCAGCCTGTCATTATTGATGACAACTACCAGCACTATGAGTATCCGCTTCAGGAGGGTGCTCCGCTGGAGTTCGGCAAAAGACCGGCAGGTGTGGGATCCGTATTGTTTGAGACCAATCCTAAAGGAGCAAAGATATTTATTGACGATATCTACCAGGGCGTCACTCCGCTGCTTATAGAAAATGTCCAGGACGGTACGTATCATGCCCGTATGGAGATGGACGGCTATCTGAACTACTATGTGGTGTTTGATGTGGCCGCAACGCTGCAGTCACATGTCACAGCCGGACTGACACCCCGTCCGCATTACTTCTTTGACCGCCGCGAACTCTATACCACACTGATATTTGAGGAAAGTAAGGTCAATGCCGAAGGGTGGGGCGTAGGCAACTCCTGGGGCGCATATTTCAATAACTTCAACCTGGAACAGACCACCGTCGTGCATATCGGCATAAACAATACCGTTACGTTTGAGGGTGCTGCGGGATACAGTTTCATCTTTGGCCGGTTAAAGCGTTTCCGCCTTACTCCGCAGATTGGTTACTCGGGCGTATGGTATGACCATGTGGATATTGCCGTGAGCGGTTGGAAAGGCTATCTGCGTGGTGCTCTGAACTTTAAGTGCGGCATCACCGAGCAATACGCAGTCTCAAGTACGCTCCTATATGACAAGACCGGAATAGGTTTCCGCGTGGGCGTTCTCTTCTATGTGAATTAAATTACGTAACTTCGCGGTCTGAAAACTTTAAGTTTTGAGATGAATAAAACAGTTACTTTTGGCGAGGTTATGCTTCGTCTTGCCACTCCGGGCTATGAGCGCTTCGGACAGGGCAATATGCTGAGTGCCACATACGGTGGAGGTGAGGCCAATGTGGCCGTATCACTTGCAAACTACGGTCTTCCCGTATCATTTGTTACCAGAGTTCCCGATAATGATATAGCCGATGCCTGCCTGCGTGAACTGCGCGGATTCGGTGTCGATGTAAATGACGTGATCAGGGGCGGAAACCGTCTGGGAATTTATTTCCTTGAGACAGGTGCCGTAAGCCGCGGCAGTAAGGTTATCTATGACCGTGCCGGATCGGCCATTGCCCAGATTGAGCCGGGCATGATTGACTGGGACAAGGTGCTTGAGGGCGCCGGCTGGTTCCACTGGACCGGTATCACTCCCGCCATCTCCGAGGGCGCTGCAAAGGTTTGCCTGGAGGCCGTAAAGAAGTGCAACGAGAAGGGTATCACCGTATCATGTGACCTGAACTACCGCAAGAACCTGTGGAAGTGGGGCAAGAAGGCATCCGAAGTTATGCCTGATCTGGTTGCCTGCACCGATATCGTTTTGGGTAACGAGGAGGATGCACAGATGGCTCTGGGTATCAAGCCCGAGGGCGTGGATGTATCGGCCGGAAAGGTTGATGCCGATGCATACCTGTCTGTTTCAAAGCAGATTATGGCCCGATTCCCGCGCTGCAAGAAGGTTATCACCACACTGCGCGGATCAATCAATGCCAATCACAACATGTGGAAGGGCGTGCTTTATGATGGCAAGACCCTTTACAAATCAAGAGAATACGATATCACTCACATAGTTGACCGCGTAGGTGGCGGTGACTCATTCATGGGCGGTCTGATTTACGGACTGCGCGTTTATGAGAATGACCAGAAGGCACTGGATTTTGCAGTTGCAGCATCATGCCTGAAGCATACCATCTACGGTGATTACAACCGCGTGAGTGTACAGGAAGTAGAGAAACTTATGGGCGGCGATGCTTCTGGCCGCGTTGCCCGCTAAATATTTCAGAGATATGAGCCGATTCAAGAGATTACAGGTGCTCAACACATTTGTCGGCACCGGAATTGTTCCGCTGTTCTACAACAAGGATGCAGAGCTTGTAAAGAATGTGGTAAAGGCATGCTATAAGGGCGGTGCCCGCGTGTTTGAGTTCACCAACCGCGGTGATTATGCCCATGAGGTGTTTGCCGAGGTCAACAAATGGTGCGCCACAGAGTGCCCTGAGATGATAATGGGTGTGGGCTCTGTATCAGATCCCGCTACTGCTGCACTCTATATCCAGCTGGGTGCCGGATTCATCGTATCACCCAGTCTGAATCCCGATATGGCCAAGATCTGCAACCGCCGCAAGATTGCGTGGATTCCCGGCTGCGGTACTCTGACCGAGATCAATACCGCTGAGGAACTGGGTTGTGAGATCGTAAAGATCTTCCCGGGCACAGAGGTTGGCGGTCCTTCATTCGTGAAGGCCATCAAGGGTCCTTGCCCTTGGACAGAGATCATGCCTTCAGGCGGTGTTTCACCCGAGCCTGCAAGTCTTGAGGCCTGGTTCAAAGCCGGCGTAGCATGTGTCGGACTTGGCTCTCAGCTCACTCCCAAGGACGTAATCGCCAACGGAGACTTTGGTTTCATCGAAACCAAGATCCGTGAGTGCATCGAATTTGTGAAGAAGATTCGCTGATTAGCGAAGTTCGAGTCCGAATACAGTCTCCAGTTCTGCTAGTGCAGGATTGGAGGCTTTCATTTTTGCGTATTGTTCCTCGCGGGTGAGGAGGTGCTCCACGTTACGTGACTGGTCAACGACGATCTCCATCGTGATGGCGGGGTTGCCGAACCGCTCGCGTATGAAGTTGAGGATACGGTCCTGGGCACTGCGTATTTCATCGGCCATCATGGGGTTGCCGGCCTTGACGGCGAATTCGGCATCGGACCTGATTTCCGGGTGGCAGTTTATCATACGGTTCTTGAGCGGGGTGTCCTGGCGGGGCAGGGTGGCTGCAAAGTCGTTCCATGCGTTCTGCAGGGTATCGGCCGTAAGGGGTTTGGCGGGATGCTGCTCCTGGTCTATAACCTGTACGGTCTGACGTCCGTGCGGCTGATCGGGTCGTCCTGCAGGCTTGTTTCCGTATATGGATATGAAGATGTTGGAGCCCTTGATGGTGGGCATGACTTTCTTGCGCTCCGGCTGAGGGTTGATTTCAGGAACCGGTTGCGCTATGACCGGCTTGGCGGTTGCCTTAGGCTGGGCCGCTGCCGGAGCTGCCTTTGTCGTGGCAGCTATCGTTTTGAAAATGGGGTGTAATCTCTTGGGCTTGCGCCCACTACTGTCATCGTCTTCATCGGCCTGGGCTGCCTGTATGAGTGTTAACTCCACCAGCAGACGCTTGTTCTTGCTGATGCGGTAGTTCAGGTCGCAGTCATTGCATATCTTGAGGGCGCGGTACAGGAACTTGGGTGAGCATTTGGCTGCCTGTGCCTTGTAGCGCTCACGCATCTCGTCACTCATCTCAAGCAGCGGCAGGGTGCAGGCGTCGCGGCTTACCAGCAGATTGCGCAGATGCAGCATCAGTCCGCTAATAAGATGACTTCCGTCAAATCCCTTGGCCAGGATGTCGTTGAGCAGTACCATGGTGTCCGGGATGCGTTTCTCCAGGAACATATCCGTGAGGCGGAAGTAGTAGTCATAGTCAATTACGTTCAGGTTCTCAATCGTTTTCTGATACGTAACCTGACCGCCTGTGAAACTTACCACCTGGTCAAATATGGAGAGTGCGTCACGCATACCGCCGTCGGACTTCTCGGCAATGATGGCCAGAGCCTCGGGCTCGGTGGTGACACCCTCTTTCTGAGCCACTGACTGCAGGTGCTCAATGATGTCCTTGTTGCTTATGCGGCCAAAGTCGTAAATCTGGCAGCGGGACAGTATGGTGGGTATGATCTTATGCTTCTCGGTTGTGGCAAGGATGAAGATTGCATACTTGGGCGGCTCCTCAAGGGTTTTGAGGAAGGCGTTGAAGGCAGCCTGTGACAGCATGTGAACCTCATCTATGATGTAGACCTTGTACTTGCCGTTCATGGGCGGTATGCGCACCTGCTCGGTCAGGTTTCGGATGTCATCGACCGAGTTGTTGCTGGCGGCATCGAGTTCAAATACGTTGTAGGAACGCAGTTCCTCGCTGAAACTCTTGCATGACTCGCACTCGCCGCAGGCCTCGCCGTCGGGACCGCGGTGCTCACAGTTTATTGTCTTGGCAAAGATACGTGCGCAGGTGGTCTTTCCCACGCCGCGCGGACCGCAGAACAGGTAGGTGTTGGCCAGTTTTCCGGAACTGATGGCGTTCTTGAGAGTGGTGGTGAGCGCTTTCTGGCCTACCACACTGTCAAACGTCACCGGACGGTACTTGCGGGCTGATACTATGTAATCTTCCATAAGTGTTTGCTATTGATTTCAAAGATACTGATTTTTTTCGGGCTTGGCCTCAATTGAAAGTCCGATTTTTTGAACTACTTTTGTATTGCCAAATACCCGATATGGACAACGGATTCCTGCCTAAACTAAAAGAGTTCCTGGGCAAGTACAAATACTGGATTGTGCTTGCGCTGTTCCTGCTTGTCATACTTGTGGCAAGTGACAACAGCCTGGTGAAACGTCTGGTCCAGAAACGTGAGATCCGCTCTCTCCAGGAGCAGTTGCGTGAAAGCGCCGAGCAGAAGCGCCAGAATGAACTTATGCTCAACGAACTTAACAACGACAGCCTGGTGATAGACCGCATAGCGCGTGAGAGGTATAACATGCACCGTGAGGATGAGGATCTTTTCATTGAAGAATAATGCTGATTTATGGATAACAGGGAAAACCGTCTGATAGAGTCATTCACCACCGTAGGCGGCATACTGCTTATTGCAGGTGCAGCCGTATATATCACAGGGTGGGAGTATTCGCCGTATTTCTATCTGGCAGGATCGCTCATGTTTGCCAGCGGTCAGTTTGCGGACCGATACACGGGTACTGACCGTATAGTAAAAAGACTGCGCCGTCAGCAGGTCCTGGGTGCGGTATTCCTGCTTCTCACTGCAGCGCTGATGTTCTCGGAGCCCCTCCATAACCGCCTTTTGGCCGATATGAACATGGGCGGAAAGTTTCGTTCCTTTCTGCTTGAGATTACCCGCAAAAACAACTGGATCGTGACGCTTACGATAGGCGCTGTTTTTGAGCTTTACTCGGCTTTCAGGCTGGATCATATATCCGGGAATGACTTGGAATCTAAATAGATTCTAATACATTTAACAACTTTTAGCCGGTTACAGGCCACATTTCATTAAAGAATAATAAATCCGGATTTCGTTTTTTGTTGTGTTGTAATTTTGCAATCCGTAAAAGGATTAAAAATGCTCAGACAACGTTGCAATCTTATGATGACTTTGGCAGGCTTGATGCTTGCTTTAGCTTCATGTACAGGTCACTACAGGATTGACGGAGTCGTTGAGACGCTGGGTTATGAAGGCCGCGAGCTCTCACTCATTGAATTTCTTCCTTACCGCACCACAAAGTATGACTCCTGCGTGGTCAATCACGGCCGGTTCCAGATGACCGGTAAGGCCGATACAACCCGCCTGGTATTCCTTTGCAAGGATAACCGCCCCATAATTCCCATCTACATTGAGAAGGGCAACGCCAAGGTTTCCCTGCTTCCTACCGAGATGACCGTTTCGGGAACACGCCAGAACGACCTGTTCTACAGTTTCCTCAAGAAGAAGATAGCATATGACAACCTCTATGAGGACCTGTCTCAGAGGCGTTTCACCATGTCCCGTCAGGGTTTGGATTCCCGCCGTATGGAAATCATCCAGGATTCGCTCCGTATTGTTGTCGATGAGTGTGAGGATATGATATGCTCCTTCATGGCCGACAACTATGACGAGCCGGCTGCCGTGGGTGTGTTCATGATGCTGAGTGCAGGCCCCACGAATGAGGTCTCATCGTTGGTAAGACGTATTCTTGATGCTGCCCCCGACGAATTCATGAGGCAGTCTTATGTGAAAGGCTACATCAGCCGCACGGGTTACGCCCGTAACGAATAACCCTTGTCAAGGGTCTCCTGAATAATTTCACTTACTTTCTGCGCAGTCTCATTCATGGCCTGAGTCTGCTCCTGTTCTGTCTGTCCCACATCGGTACGGGGCATGATCGGCTCGTGTACAGTCATGTGTACCGGATGCCAGGTCACATTCCAAGCATGGCGTGACATGACGTCGTAGTTGCCGTCGATGGTAACGGGCAGGATGGGGAGTTGCAGTTCCTGTGAGATAAGGAAGGCGCCGCGTTTGAATCGGCCCATCTTGCCGTCGGGGGTGCGGGTTCCCTCGGGGAATATGATTACGGACATTCCGTCCTTGAGTCTGGACTCCGCCTTACGGATGCTCTCCATTGAACTTACCCTTGAACTGCGGTCTATGAATATGTGACCGGCCATATAGCATGCCCAGCCTACGAACGGAATCTTACCCAGTTCCTTTTTCATCATCCATTTGAACTTGACGCCCAGGAATCCGTACATCAGGAATGCGTCCCAGTAACTCTGGTGGTTGGCGGCAATCACGTATGACTGGCCTTTCTTGATGTTCTCAAGGCCGTGCACGTGGATGGGAATAAAGAAAACGCGGTAGAACAGGCGTCCCCAGATCATTCCGGGCCAGTAGCCCCAGAAACGGTCATTGAAGATTGAACCTATCATTGTGGTGAGCGCTACGATGATGGTAACGACAATCATCAGTGGCAGCGCAATGCAAATCTGGTAGACAAGGTATAATGCTCTGATCATAATCTGTTGAATTCTACTGGTTTTCCTTTTATTTCTGTATCAAACTTTCCTTCATTATAGACGGCGCGGCCGTTCACCCAGGTGGTGCATACCTTCCAGTGGAACTGCTCGCCTTCAAACGGTGTCCAGCCGCATTTATTGGGCAGATTGGCATTGGATACCTTGTAGCCCTCCTCGCTGCGTGATACCAGCGTCAGGTCAGCCTTGTAGCCCTGGCGTATGTATCCGCGCTCACGGATGCTGAATATCTGTGCGGGGTTGTGGCACATGAGTCTTACTACATCGGTCATCTGCATTACGCCGGCCGATGCCAACTCAAGCATGGAGATGAGCGAGTAGGGCAGGACGGGCATGCCCGATGCGGCGCTCTTGCATCCTCCCTGCTTCTCGGATAGCAGGTGCGGGGCGTGGTCGGTGCCTATCACGTCTATGCGGCCGTCGGTGAGAGCAAGGCGGAGTGCCTGGCGGTCTGCAGCGGTCTTGATGGCGGGATTGCACTTGATGAGCGTGCCCTTGTGGTCGTAATCGGCATCGGTGAACCACAGATGCGCGGGGCAGGCCTCGGCTGTGAACTGCTTGCTCTGCAACGGATGGTTATTGAACAGGTTCAGTTCATGAGCGGTGGTAAGGTGCAGTATGTGCAGGTGCACGTTTGTTCCTGCAGCCACATCAAGCGCCTTGGAGGTCGATGCGTAGCACGCTTCCTCGCTGCGTATGAGCGGGTGATATTTTACGGGAGGCTCGCTGCCCAGTTGGCTTACGTAGCGCTCCATGTTTGCGTTTATGATTGATGTCTCCTCACAGTGTACTGCAACGGGGACTGTGGCGGCCCTGAACAGCGCCTTGAGTGATGCGGCATCGTCCAGCAGCATTCCGCCGGTGCTGGAGCCCATAAAGAGTTTGACTCCGCAGACTTTCTTAGGGTCAATCTTTTCAATCTGGTCCAGGTTGGTGTGGGTGGCGCCCAGGTAGAAACTGTGGTTTACCAGACAGGTCTCTGCTGCGTGGTCAAACTTATCCTGGAGTGTCTGGAGCGTAACCGTCTGGGGTACGCAGTTGGGCATATCGAATATCGTAGTCACACCTCCCATTGCGGCTGCAAGGCTCTCGGTGGACATATCGGCCTTATGGGTCAGGCCGGGATCACGGAAATGTACGTGATCATCAATCACACCGGGCAGGAGCCACTTTCCTGCGGCGTCGATGACTGTATCGGCCGTGGGGGCATCGGACGTAAAGATACCGGCTATGGTGTCGTTTTCAATAAGGACCGATGCGCGCTGCACCTGCCCTTCGTTCACCACCATAGCGTCTTTTATCAGCGTCCTGCTCATTATGCTTGCGGGGCTTGGGGCTTTTGGGGATATTTACGGAACCAGCTGGCTATCTTGAGGCGGATGACGCCGAACAGGGCCTCGCTGAATATGCCTCCGCTCATCTTGGATGTACCGAGTTCGCGGTTTACGAATATCACGGGCACCTCCTTGATCTTGAATCCGCACTTGTAGGCGGTGAATTTCATCTCAATCTGGAAGGCGTAACCCTTAAAGTGTATCTTGTCCAGTTCAATGGTCTCCAGAACCTGACGGCGGTAGCATTTGAATCCGGCAGTGGTGTCGTGTACGGGCAGACCGGTTACAAAATGCACGTACTTGGATGCAAAATATGACATCAGTACGCGTCCCATTGGCCAGTTGACCACATTCACGCCGCTTACATATCGGGAGCCTATGGCTACGTCGTAACCCTCATCGCGGCAGGCGCTCAGCAGGCGGGGCAGATCGGCCGGAGCGTGAGAGAAATCGGCATCCATCTCAAAGATGTAGTCGTAACCGCGCTCAATGCACCACTTGAAACCGGTGATGTAAGCAGTTCCCAAGCCCAGTTTGCCGCTGCGCTCCACAATAAAGAGGCGGTCCTTGAAATCGGTCTCCATCAGGCCCTTCACGATGGCTGCGGTGCCGTCGGGCGATCCGTCGTCAATGATAAGTATATTGAAATTATCCTCCAGCGCCATGACTGCGCGGATGATATTCTCTATGTTCTCCTTCTCGTTATAGGTGGGGATAATTACTATGCTCTGGTTAGTTTTCATAGTTTGTTCTGATATAACGCACAAATATAATAAAAAGGTGCCAAAAGGGACGGTTCCGTTTGGCACCTTTTTTACTTATCTGTATTCAAGAATATCGCCCGGCTGGCAGTCCAGCGCCTTGCAGATGGCGTCGAGCGTGGAGAATCGTATGGCCTTGGCCTTTCCGGTCTTCAGGATGGAGAGGTTGGCCTGCGTTATGCCTATCTTATCGGCCAGTTCGCCCGATGACATCTTGCGCTTGGCCATCATTACGTCAACGTTTACTATTATGCTCATAGTTGCGATGTTTTAGATTGTCAGATCCTGTTCCTCTTTCAGGTCTTTGCCCATAAGGATTATCTGCGATATTATCATCAGCCCAAGTCCGGTCAGGATCAACATGATGTTTGCGTCATTCTTGTACACTACGTAATACTGGGCCAGATGAATGTGGTTGATGCAGTACATGCTGTAGACAAAAGAGACGATGAACTGGAACAGATACAGTCCTACCAGCAATTTGCCGGCGATATCAAGGAACCGTGAGACTTGACTTGCAAAAATTTCTCCTTCCCGGATTCTTTTTACTATCTTGAATACCAGAACAATGATGTAAACTGCCACTATAAAGCTGACCAATGACAATGCGAATGAAAGAATGACGAAGAAAGTTGATGCCTGGCGCGATGGGGTTGTAAGCCTGACAGACTGCATCTGAATCTTGTTTATCTGATTGTTTGAGATTGAGAACAAAGCCATGTCTTTGCCGTATAGGCCTCCATGTTTGGGCATTACATCTACGTCAAAATTATATGTCTTGACACTTGCATATCCACTGCTTCCGCCTTCATGGCGGATAGTATCAAAAACATCATAGAACTCACCGGGAGTATCCATGAACTCCAGCTTTTCATTATCATAAGTACAGTATGAGAACGGAAAAGATACATGTATAAAATTAAATACCATAAAAAGAATAAGCACAGTCACAAACAATGAGCAGTAAAGTTTTAGTTTTTTGTTCATAATTGGAATTGAATTTATTGTTAAACGATAATTATTTTCGGTGCAAAGATAAGGGTGATTTTTAATCCACCAAAGAAAAACGTAAAAAATTTATTGAAAAACGATAAAATTGTAATGAGGCTGCGGAGGGGAAAAAAAGGCTCGCTAGTTAGCGAGTAAAATCTCTCTAGTTAGCGAGTAAAAATTTGTACCTTTGCAAGTGCTATGACATTGGCGGATCTTAGTGGCCTTTATGGCGGGTTGGCGCAGACTAAGGCGCTCTTGAAGGAACTTGCGGGAAAACGCACCGGAAACGTTTTTCTGCAGGGGCTCCGTGCGTCATCGGCCCCGCTTTTGTTCTGTGGAGTGGCTCAGAACGGGGGTAAGCCTTGCATCCTTATAATACTTAATGATCAGGAGGAGGCTGCATATTTCTATCACGATATGGTGCAGACCATGGGTGATCAGAACGTGCTCTATTTCCCGTCGGCATTCCGCCGCGCCGCCAAGTACGGCCAGAAGGACGATGCCAGCGAGATACTGCGCACCGAGGTGCTGAGCCGCCTTACCACCGTTGAGCCCGGGGCCGATACGCTCGTAATAGTGACATCGGCCGATGCGCTTGCCGAAAAGGTGGTATCCAAATCCAGCCTGGAAGACAAGTCCATACGCATCAGCGTAGGTGAGACACTGGACCGCGAGGAACTGCAGAGCCTGCTTCTGGAACTTGGGTTCAACCGCGTGGATTACGTCTATGAGCCGGGGCAGTTCGCCCTGCGCGGCAGCATTCTGGATGTGTTCTCGTTCTCATCGGAGTACCCGTTCCGCCTGGATTTCTTTGGCGATGACATAGACAGCATACGTCACTTCTCAGTTGATACCCAGCTTTCTACGGAGAAGAAGGACAGCGTGGTTGTGGTGCCCGATATGGACAAGATGGAGGGCGCACAGGTGTCGCTGATGGATTTCCTGCCGGCCGATACCGTGCTGGCTGTCAAGGACTTGCTGCTGACCGCTGACCGCATGACCACCGTAAGTAATGAAGTGGCCGATCAGGAGAGCCTGGCAGCCCGCATGCGTCAGGTCAACGCCTCCGCAACCGAAAACGCGGAGCCTGTTGAGATGCCTCACTTGCTCAAGGCTGAGGATTTCCTGCGCAAGACAACCGATTTCCGCGTGGTGGAGTTCGGCAACAAACCCACCGGTGTGGCATCGGCCACAATCACATTCGATACAACTCCGCAACCGCTGTTCCACAAGAACTTTGACCTGGTATCGCAGACGCTGACCGATTATATAGTAAAGGGTTACAGGATTTATATTCTGACCGATAACCCCAAGCAGGGGGAGCGTCTGCATGACATTTTTACCGAGCGCGGCGAGAACATACAGTTTGAGACAATAGGCAAGACACTGCATGAGGGATTCGCCGACGGCATCCTTAAATGCTGCTTCTTTACTGATCACCAGATATTTGACCGCTACCACAAGTACAATCTGCGCAGCGAGCGTGCCCGCAACGGAAAGGTGGCGCTTACGCTCAAGGAACTGCAGGAGTTCCAGATTGGTGATTACGTGGTTCATATGGACCACGGTGTGGGCAAGTTCGGCGGTCTGGTGCGTGTGCCTCAGGGAGGCGGTTATCAGGAGAAGATAAAGATCATCTACAAGAACGATGATGTGGTGTTTGTATCCATCCACGCCCTGCACAAGGTTTCCAAGTACAAGGGCAAGGAGGGTGAGGAGCCGCATATAAACAAGCTGGGTACCGGTGCCTGGGAGAATCTTAAGGAGCGCACCAAGGGCAAGATCAAGGACATTGCCCGTGACCTTATCAAACTGTACGCCAAGCGATTGGAGGAGAAGGGCTTTGCCTACAGCCCCGACTCTTATTTGCAGAATGAGTTGGAGGCCAGTTTCATGTATGAGGATACCCCCGATCAGCTCAAGGCTACCCAGGACGTAAAGCAGGATATGGAGAGCAGCCGCCCCATGGACCGCCTCATCTGCGGTGATGTGGGCTTTGGCAAGACCGAGGTTGCCATACGTGCCGCCTTCAAGGCTGTGGCCGATAACAAGCAGGTGGCAGTACTCGTACCAACCACAATACTCGCTTTCCAGCACTATCAGACATTCCGTGACCGATTGAAGGATTTCCCGTGCCGAGTGGAGTATCTCTCACGCGCCCGCAGCGCCGCACAGACCACCGCAATCCTGGAGGACCTCAAGAACGGCAAGATAGATATAGTAATAGGTACTCACAAACTCATCGGCAAACAGGTCAAGTTCAAAGACCTTGGCCTGCTCATAATTGATGAGGAACAGAAATTCGGCGTATCGGTCAAGGAGAAACTCAAGCAGCTGCGTGCCAACGTGGATGTGCTCACTATGACCGCCACACCTATACCGCGCACTCTGCAGTTCTCGCTCATGGGAGCCCGTGACCTCTCTGTCATACAGACCCCGCCGCCCAACCGATATCCCATCCAGACCGAACTCCATGTGTTCAGTCCAGATATCATCCGCGAGGCCGTCAATTTTGAGATGAGCCGCAACGGCCAGCTCTTTATCGTGAGCAACCGCATATCGTCACTGCCCGATCTGGCTGCTATTGTGGAGCGTGAGGTCCCTGATGCCCGCGTGGCCATCGGCCATGGACAGATGGACCCTGATGAACGTGAAAAGATACTTACCGGATTCATAAACTATGACTATGATGTGCTCATTGCCACATCTATCATTGAGAACGGAATAGATATCCCCAACGCCAATACAATCATTGTGAACTCGGCCCAGAATTTTGGTCTGAGTGATTTGCACCAGATGCGCGGACGAGTAGGGCGTTCCAACAGGAAAGCGTTCTGCTATCTTCTGGCACCGCCTCTGGCATCACTGTCCGATGAGTCACGCCGCCGCTTGCAGGCCATTGAGAGTTTCAGCGATCTGGGCAGCGGAATCCAGCTGGCTCTGCAGGATCTTGATATCCGTGGCGCCGGTAACCTGCTGGGTGCCGAGCAGAGCGGATTCATAGCCGATCTGGGCTACGAGACCTATCAGAAGATACTCAAGGAGGCTGTTCGCGAACTTAAGAATGATGAGTTTCAGAACCTGTTCAAGGAGCAGCCTGCGGAGCAGGGTAGTACCGCTACGGTTGACGCTTCTCGATATGTTGAGGAGTGCACTGTGGAGACAGATCTTGACCTCTGCTTCCCGGATTCATTCGTACCCGACGGCAGCGAGCGAATCCTACTGTACCGCGAACTTGACAGCATGGAACGTGAGGCCGATATCCAGCGCTTCCAGGACCGTCTGCAGGACCGTTTCGGAAAGATTCCGCAGCAGGCATTGGAACTTATCCGTCTGGTTACTCTGCGCCGTATGGGCCGTGAGTTGGGTATTGAACGCATATTCCTCAAAGCCGGCCGCATGAGCCTGTTCTTTGTCAGCAACCCCGACAGCCCCTATTACGAGGGTCCCGCATTCGGCGCCATCCTGGCTTACGCTGCCCAGAATCCTATGACCTGCCGCCTTCGTGAAGAGGGCACCAAGCGCAGCCTCCTAATATCTGACGTACCCGACGTGGAGCGCGCCATCAGCATCCTGGGCTGTATTGTCCGAGAGTGATTGTAAGTCCGGTGTTAAGGGAACAGGTTTTCACATTCCTGTTGAATGGCTCGAAGGAACCGAATACCTTCAGCCTGATTGCGAATGCGCTTATGGGCCGATAGTCGATATCCATACCCATATATACTCCTGCGCCACCTTCGATAACGCTTCGAACTTTTTGCCCGCTGGGGTTTCTGGTGCCTGTATCCTGGGTTATTTCTGAAATCTGAAGGCCGGCAAAGGGGGTGAGGCCGATTTTTTCTCTTGACAACACATTGAATCCGGCACCCATTCTGCCAACCCCGCTCCGGGCGTTTTTGTCTTGCCAGAAATAATCGTTGTTCCTGTCGTAGTAGAAATTGGGTGTCTCGACCTTGCCCCACAGGTAGGAGTACTGCATTTCTAACCTGAACCGTGATTTGACATGTAATTCAAGAGCCAGGTTGAAACCGTTCAGACTACTCAGATTCCGGGAAAGACCGGTGAGATAACAGTTGTTCTCATAGCCAATAACTACACCTATAGTGCAATTGCTGTCAAATTGGGGAAAGCCGCCTCCCATACCGGGCAGATCGAACGGAGCGGTATAGAAGTCATCGCTCTTTATAGCAGCAACTTCCGTCTTTAGCGAGTCTTCATAATGCCTGATTACGGCGGTATCCCTTCCGGAGATACTATTGATTATGAAATCAGTCTTACTGTAATAATAGAGTTGACTGTATCGGCCGTAAACCTCATAGGTGCCTACATGACCGTCTCGGTGATCCTGTACGGCCTGCTTCATGGAAAGCAGTGCCATGTCATATAGTATCTGATTGTATCTCAGATCCCAGTCCGTTACCCTGGAAGGATCGTACAGACTGTTTTCGGTGTCCACTTCGATTATATACAGATCACGGTAACGGTCGCCATCTTTTCCACTGACCAAAGCCTGTGAAACGCCGATGGAAAGAGAACTTGCCATTCCGATGCTTTCAACCGTAGAGGGCGTGAACTGTTTCCACGTCAGGGTGGTGCGTGGCGACTGGGCCTGGACGGGACAGCCTAGGAGTAATAATCCCGCTGTCAAGACAATGAGGAGAGATTTCGGTTTCATAGGCATCAGATAATGATAGGAATGGGAATAAAGATTCCCTGAAGGAAACTGTATGTGTCCAGATTGAATACCAATCCAACATTTACGGACCAGGTCTTGTATCCTATGCCCCAGTCTTCATACGCTCCGTACAACTTAAATCTCAGACTGGTGTCCGTAATATCATCCGGAGATATGTTGCGTCTTATCATCCAGTCGGCATTTACACCGGCCTGAACAGAAAAGCTGCCCAAACTGCTCGGATAGTAGGAGCGGTCCTGGCTGTCGGGGTTGATCTTATCGGACTGCTGTGAGATATCGGCATATCCTATTCCGGCGTAAGGGATGAGCCTGAAGTACTGATTCAGGTCAAAGATATGACCGACATTAAGGTACATGCGGAAATGATTGACCGTTTTATCGGTTACCCAATCATAATCGTATCCTATATCATGATAGAAATTATTGGTCTTGAGTTCTGTAAAGTAGCCTGTCATACCGAAGTCAATGTACCATTGTCTCTTGGTGATGTAGTCAATGCCGACATTGAAACCGAACATGTCATTAACCTTTTCCTTGGCTGTTCCCAGAAGGGACTCATGTTCCGCTCCGATATAGAAACCGTATCTGTATGCGGGAACCTGGGTAACAGAGAGGTCCGGTTCCTTCCTTTTTGTCTTTTCCAGTTGACTGCGGACAGACTCCTCATATTTACTGATGACGGCTTCATCCCTGAATTGGTTACTCTCCTGCTGGAACTTGGCTATCTCTTTATCGGCTTTGACCATGTAGTCCTCCAAGACTCTGGAGTAGGCCGGGGTGGTTTCACCTATCGCGCGGGACTGGATGTATCTGGCATAGAGTTCCCAGGTGTCGAAAATGGCCTGATTGGCTCTCAGGTCCAAATCATCGGCCCTGGAGGGGTCATAGTAGGATCTATCCCTGTTCAGTGTACAGTCCACCTGATAGTAGACCAGTTTGTAGTTCTGGATAAAGGTTTTTTTCTTGACTGCATTTAACTTGAAGGTGGGTTGGGAGGTGTTAGTTGCCAGAGGTGACAACTCTACCTGTTGGTAATCGGCCCATGTAAGGGGTCCTTCATTCCAATTCTTAAGATTCTCACGTTTTTTGGCTGACAGCGTAAGTTGACTTGCTGCAAACAGGAGCAGGATCAGTGTAAGGACACTCCTGCGGTTGATTATTGGACTCATAGGATAAAGAATGTATTTGTGCAAATTTATTTTTTTTTCTACTTTTAAAATATACCATACAGGGTTTTTTGTTAAGTTTGTACAAATAACGATCATTTCAACTACATATTTATGAGCAAGTATTCAGGAACACAGACCGAGAAGAACCTGTTGGCCGCATTTGCCGGCGAATCACAGGCACGTAACAAGTATACCTACTTTGCATCAAGGGCAAAGAAGGATGGTTTTGAACAGATTGCTGCAATCTTTGAGGAGACTGCCAACAATGAGAAGGAGCATGCCAAGCTTTGGTTCAAGGAGCTGGAGGGAATAGGCGATACCGCTCAGAACCTGGGCGCAGCCGCTGATGGCGAGAATTACGAGTGGACCGATATGTACGAAGGCTTTGCCAAGACCGCCGAGCAGGAGGGATTCCCCGTACTGGCCGCACGTTTCCGTATGGTTGCCGCTATCGAGAAGCAGCACGAGGAGCGTTACCGCGCCCTGCTCAAGAACATAGAGACCGCCAAGGTCTTTGAGAAATCAGAAGTCAAGGTATGGGAATGCCGCAACTGCGGTCACATCGTTGTGGGCACCAAGGCTCCGCAGATCTGCCCGGTTTGCCAGCATCCGCAGGCCTACTTTGAGGTTCACAAGGAGAACTATTGATTTTATTCCGCCAAAGTCGATCAGGCGACCCATATTTTCCAGAACGTAGCATGAAACGAACTGCTTCACCGCAACCGCAGTCGGAACGTAGTCGGGGTTATATATCCCCGACGAATAACTGACAAGATCCGAGGTGACGCAGACTCCGCCGGCGCTGTAGGAAATCGCGGGAGTCAGGGCGAGGCCGTGGTATCCGCTGTTTCCAACCGCCGTGTAGTGCAGTCCGTCTCCCGGTCCGATGCAGGTCTGTATCGCGATGTTGCCGGAATGAAATTGTTTGACTGTCCCGCCTCGGGTGCAT
>JAFXMB010000091.1 GCA_017530735.1 Bacteroidaceae bacterium
AACTATTTTTAATTTATTCGTTGATGATCCAAGAGAAGATTCAATTTCTATTTTAAATATGAAAAAAATTATTGAAGAATTGGGAGAAAGACAATCACAGGCTGAAATTGATCGTTTGCTTGAACCCCTTCACGGACTGGACCGCCGGCGCCGCACCCTGGTAATGGAAATAATAAAGGCCTTCTGCCTGAATCCGCAGAAGACCCTCATCATAGTAACCCATTATCCGGAGGAACTCCCCTCCACCATCGACCACACTCTGACGCTCAAACGCAACTCCAAGTAAAAAAATGCTTACTTGTAGACAGCGCGGACAGAGACTCCCTCATCCGGAGAACCGGAAATGCCGAAAGCCATATTAACCAGTTTGAAAGTATCAGATGAACCGGTACGGTATCGGCCCATCATACCGGTTGCTTCAGGTTCCTCACTGCGTTTAAAACCTCCGCAAGGCAGGAATATCGAGTTATTATTTGTTTTGCTGGCAAACTTATAGCCTCTCACTCCACCGTGCATAGTCTCACTCATCTCGCATTTATCAAGAAGTTCCTCCCATTCCTCCAAGGTAGGTGTACGCCAACCGCCTCCCCATTCGTCATGTGCAGCATCACCATTTCCATCAAAATAGTCACCTAATGATTCCGGACTGTCGGCACCCACATTGCAAGTGGCCCATTTTACACTCAGACCCAGATCAACCCACTCGTGACCGTCGCTATAACCGTGTTTTTCCTCATTCTGTATCTTTGACAGATATGTCAGTACCTTCTCTTTCAATTCGCCATCGGGCATATTGACTGTCTTAAGATTCACGCAATCAAAGAAAGCATTATCTGCAATCTCCGTTACACTTGAAGGAATATCTATTGACTTAAGGCTTCCGCAACCGCCAAAACAGTTACTGCCTATCGAAACCACGCCCTCAGGAATCACAATTGACTCCAACTTGCCGCAGCATTCAAACGCCCCGAACATTATTTTCCTTACGCTCTTTGGAATGGTGACCGATGTCAGATCATGGCAATGCCTGAACATCTGAAACTCTATCACGCTCACTCCTTCAGGAATAACGACTGATTTCAGACCTTCACAATACAGAAATGCATTATTCTCAATCATCGTAACACCCACAGGAATTACTACACTCTCCAGCGCATTACATCCATAGAATGCGTAATCATCAATTGTCTTAAGGCTCTGGGGAAAATCAATCGTCTTCATATTACGGCAATGGGCAAATGCCCACCCACCGATTGTCTCAATCCCTTCGGGAACAGTGAACGATGTTATGTCTTCACGCATCTCATAAGCGTTTCTGGGTATTAATCGGGTACCATCCTGAGCAAAAAGGGAGACAGAGACTGATTGTATCAGCAACAGTATACACAATATGACCAAACTCTTTTTCATAATCCGTTGTTATTTACGACAAATGTAAACACACCCGTCTATCGGCACAAAGAATCAGCGTTGCAATACCGCTGCAAATCAATCCAGCTGGAAAAGATCGTTCACACTCTTGCCGAAATAGGCCGAAAGCCTGAGCGCCAATTCCGTAGAAGGGATGAACTTGCCGTTCTCAATGGCGAATATCGTCTGGCGTGAAACCCCAATGGCATTTGCCAGATCCTGCTGCGAAATCTTGAGGATTGCCCTCTCCACACGTATATTATTCTTCATTGCTACTCTCCTTTAAGTTGTTTGACAATACCTTTCTCAACACCAGCGCATACACCACTGCCACCAATGGAACCCAAATAAATATTGGCAGAATTCCTTCAGCCCATTTATAGGCATAAATATACGGGCCTCCATATGGGGAAATACGAATTGCAGCAATTCCAAGTAAATGTATCACATGTCCTATAACAAAAGAGGCAACCAAATAGTAAACGGCAAAATATGCCAGGATACGCGCCCTGATATGACGGATAAACTCATCCTCCTGTTTTTCCCTACTCAGGCAAATAAAAATTATTGCTATATATGGCAACAGGATTATCAGTCTCATTATTATGTGATATGGCCCTGATATGGCATCAGGAGTACTATCCTTTACGGGATAAAGTAAAATAAATGCAAATAGAGGAAAGAGCAACAAGGAGAAAGGAAGCAACCACCAGCCAATCTTCTTATAACGGTAAGGAAGCAGGATTGAATCATATCCGGTTTTGTTACCTACCTTTTTCAGAACTTTCAATAGAATCAGATAAAGCAACTGAGTATTAATCGGAGAAGAGAAAAAGCCTACTATCCTGTCTAGAACAACAAGTCCCATGGAGCCGATCTGATGATCTCTGATAGGATCTTGTGATACCGGGAGATTGAATGTAACAGAGAAAATACCGTTTGAAATCCGATGAAAACCTCCGTATATCATCTCTCCGAATGCTCTTGACAGAAAGAATACAATGACAGCTATTGTCAGAGCGCGATAGCGCACCGATATGGTATATTCGTCTTCTTCCTTCTCCTTAGACAGGCAGCATATCATTAGAAATACAGATGCCAAAATATTTGTCAGATTAGCCCAAGGCACCAATGCATTGTATTCCGGAAGCGGTTTTTGACTTTCCCAAATAACGGGGAGAAGGACTGATAATTTGTAATGTAGATAATACAAAGGAATCAGCACAATGCAAGATGCAACGATTCCAACCACCTGCCATTTATGAGGCAAAAGCGTAAGATGTTTCCGATAATCTCTCATAATTGTAAAGTTTAACGCAACAAATGTAAAGCACGCTTTACAATTATCCAAGCAAAATTTACACTTTAACAAAAATTATGACGCAAAGGGGTCGTTTCTCTTTGCGTCATTTTTTCTCATCATTCAAATTTGATGCGGTCACCGAAACGGCGCTTCAGTTCTTTCTTCTGGTCTGCCGATACCTTGCCATTAATTATCAGACGGTCTATCTCAAGGCTGTCCATCCAATCGGGTATCTCAACCTTATCGGTAAAACGCAGTTCCAGCATATCATAGTGCTTGACTAAACGAAGTTCCTCAGGAACCTTATCTACACGAAGAACTAACCAACTGGCCATCTGTTTGATCTTTCTCACATTCTCTTCGGCTTCCGACTCGTCTACAGCCCAACCCAGCTGGAATGACACGCAGTCGTTCTCATCGGCCATGTATCCTACTATACCGCCGCTGAGTTCCAACGGGATAGTTCTTAGCGGTTTTCCGGTTAAGGTATCCACTTCAATGTACTTGACCGGGACCGATGCCATCTGTTTGGGGAATTTATTATAATTATGAGGCACCTTTTTGGGTGTAGGCTTGCCGTCCTTGTCATAAGGCATAAACTTGAGGAACCGGCCGTCAAGTTCAGTGGGAACCTCCATTGAACAGGCCCCTCCACGCAGTCTGTCCGGGGTATCCTTCATTACTATATCCTGCCAGAAAGCCCTATCCGGATTACCTTGAGCCGCCTGTACAAACTGCTTGAGTATGGGTTGGAGGTCCGATGCCCAACTACCGGCACCCAGTTCACGCAAACGGGCAGTCTTATCTGCAATAGCCTGCCAGTCATCTACAGTTCCGGTAAGGGTTATTGACGGGAAGCCGCAACCTGAATACATTATTATGAATTCAAAGAAAGACTTGGTGGTCTCCATCAGCACAATCTCCGATGCCATACGCTCAACAGTACCGGTGGTTGAGAAATCGGCCGTAATGAGTCTGGCCACATCGTTTTTGGTATTGGCATCTATCTGCTGAGCAAATCCGTCAACGATTGAGGTCCAGTCAAAATCAGGATGATAGAGCGGATATTCAGCTTGTACAATCAGGTCCATCTTTCCTTCAAAATCCACAAACTTGTCACGGAACTTTTCCGGATTGGCATTTACGTCATGTGAGAAAGCCTGGCTTATAAGCATCCATATTACATCGGGCGAAAGAGTGATGGGCCGATGATCGGCAAATGCACGAACCATTCCCGTAAAGAAAGGTGTATCATCAAGCATCACCGGTGTGTCCCAGAAACTTGCGGCGATATAACTGTTATCCGTATTATAATAGCTGGAACTGCCTATACTCTTCAACCTTTCAGCCTGAGACATCCCGTTAAAGTACGGATCCTTGGGCTTGGGAAGATTCAAATCCACCCTAAAGGTTATGCTGCCTGGCTTCTGTTCCAGGATAAGTGCCTTTTCGGCAGTAGCGGTTGTGGCTGTACAGAACAGCAACATTGCCAGCAAGTATGCTTTTAATCGTCTCATATATAACCCTTTTATCTACATTATACCGTCCTGGCCTGATAGTTAATCCCTTTCATAACCATATTACTGTAAGACATGTTTAATATTCTTAAACTTGCCCCAAGCGGAACCAATCTTTGCGGCTTTTTTCTGTTTCCAGCCCTTGGGAACAATCAGCACGGCATTCTCATATACAGACTCATCAAATGCATTAACCGGACAGGCAATCGGATTCACGGAACCCAGTTTGACGGAATCAAGTTCACAGTATCTGAATGCAAGTTCTCCTATCGATGTTATACTGCTTGGAATTGTGACCGATGTAACGCTTGTGCAGTTATCCAGAGCGCCATCCGCAATCATAGTAACCGGCCACGTCTTGCGTTCCACTGTGATGCTGGACTCTATGACCAAATCACCAGACGGCAGACTGCCGCTACGTTCCACAACAGCCTGATCGGTTTCCACATCATAACGATATCTCAATTTGTTCTCATTTGATGTCATAGCACGTCCGTCATCATAGAAACTGGGGTACGTAATATGCGTTCCGTCAGGATAATCATAACTACCTATCCACTTGCTCTCGACTTGTTTGAACCCCAAATCATTGCCAAACTGATGATACAGTCTGTTCCATACCCTGTCCGGTATCTCTTCACGCCAAATGACGGCCGTTTTGCCGGGCATTACGGCATATACATTACTTCCTTCGTGGAGATGAACAACTACGATACCATTATCCTCCTGGAACTGCTCCCCTGGAGCCCTGTCTATAACCAGTTCAACTGATCCTGACAGTCTTTCTGCCAGTTTATCATCAATGCGTATGGTATCGGCACAACCTCCGCCGCAGTAATGAAGCACCACCATATAGCCTATATCATCTTTATGCAGGAACACGCCGTACCAACTCCTTTGTTCTGAGAAATTGATAGGTTGCACCGCATATCCGCAAATAAAATCTTTGGGGATGACGGGCTGGCGCAGCACATAATTGTTATCCGCTTTAATGAAATTTCCGCCTGCACCGTCAGCAGGGACCATTTTGCCGGATTTGGGGCGTTCCGGCTCCAGTTTGATCTCCATATGAGACTTAATTGGTACTATATCCAACTCCTCATACAGAAAAGTGAACACCGTAAACCTGTGCTCCGGATTGCCTATTTGCATTGAAAAGCGCCCTAAAGAATCAGCAACTTCAATATTCACAAGATAACCGTCATCACCATATTCCCTTATATTGGCACCGGCTATCGGGCCAAAACGCCCAGTAACAGTTCCGGTAAACACATCGCCGGCCTTCATATCGCTCTGGGACTGTTGAGCACAAACAGGGCTTACAAACAATATCATTACAAGATATGACACAACTGACAGCCAGATTCTGATCCTTCTTGTTTTCATAACTTTATTGCGCTTGGTTTCCCGCAAAAATAGTTACCAAATTTACAAATGTCAAGGATCAGGCGTTGCAATCCCGTTGCAATCTCGCCAAAGTGTCCCACAATCACCCCGCCCAGAGTACGTTCTGACGCAGATGAGTGTGGGACACGAGCCTCAGAAGCGGGTATGTAACACAATGAGACCCGCTACAGAGCTTATAACGGGTATTGTTGTGGGACACTTTGGCGACGGGGGCCGATGAGAGGCGGCGAGCCGATGAGCGGGAGGGTGACGGCGAATTACCTGATAAGTGCCGAGTAGGTTTTCTGACGTTTGATGTGGTAGCGCCAGAGCAGGCTGAAGTTTACGCGCTCGGGGATGGTATCGGTCGAGGCCTCCTCCAGGTTCTCGCGGCGGCTGTCCGCAAACTCGGGCTTGAGGCGGCGGAACTCGCGGCGGGCACGCAGCACGGCCTTGAAATCACCCCAGTGGAACTTGGCAAGAAACATTAGAGCAGCCAGGCCGTCCAGCCAGAAACGCACGCGCATAACCTTATTAAGCTCACTCTCCGGCAGGTCCTTGTAGAGCATGAGCAGGTTGTTGCGGAAATTCAGAAATGTCTTGTAAGGATTTGATTTGTTGAGTGTTGCGCCACCCACGTGATACACCACGCTCTCGGGGATACACACGATACCGCGGTTACGGCTGCGCATACGCCAGCACAAATCTATCTCCTCCTGATGTGCAAAGAAACGGTCATCCAGTCCGCCGGCAGCCCAGTAATCGGCACTGCGGACCATCAGGCAGGCTCCGGTCGCCCAGAAAACTGGTGCTATAGTATCGTACTGGCCGTTATCCTTCTCAATGCAATCAAATACGCGGCCGCGGCAGAACATATAACCCCAGCGGTCCATGTAACCGCCTGCACCGCCTGCATACTCAAACTCATCCGGGTTATTGAGAGCCCTCAGCTTGGGCTGGCAGGCTGCAACTTCTGGATGCACATCCATGTAGCTTACCAGCGGCAGAAGCCAATCTTCGGTTACCTCAACATCAGAGTTGAGCAATATGTAATATTCGGCATCCACCTGACGAAGAGCCATATTGTAACCTTTAGCAAAGCCCCAGTTCTTTTCCAGGCGGATAAGCGGAACCTCAGGGAACTCGCGTTGCATCATCTCCATGGAGTCATCCTTGGAGTCGTTATCGGCCACAATCACCTGCACGCCCTCCATGCGTGAGCACCTGAGCAGCGTAGGCATATAACGCTTAAGCATCCCGCTGCCGTTCCAGTTCAATATCACTATCGCAATCTTCATACTACTCCAATATTGTGGCCATCAGTGCATCACCGGCGGCATTCAGTCCGCCCAGACGAACCCGTACCAGACTATTCTCCTGAACCTGGGCCGAATCCATCTCCACCCTTATATAATTGTCAGTAAACCCGTGAGCAGGCATCCCGCGACGCGGTTTCTCTACAAGAACAGTTGCTTCACGGCCGATATGCGCCTCATAGAAAGCCCTTGTCTTGCGGTCCGATAACTCCAGCAGACGCTGGCTGCGCTCATGCTTGACCTGAGGCGACACCTTGTACGGAATCCTGAGTGCAGCCGTACCCGGACGCTCCGAGTAACTGAACACATGCAACTGGGTAACATCCAGACTCTCAATGAACCTGTAAGCATCCTCAAAGAGTTCATCGGTCTCACCGCGCATACCAACAATTACATCTACGCCGATGAACGCATCGGGCATGACGCTCTTGATACGTGCCACCTTCTGTGCAAAAAGTTCACGCTCATAACGGCGGTGCATAAGCTTAAGCACCTCATTTGATCCGCTCTGCAGCGGAATATGGAAATGTGGCATGAACGCACGTGACTGCGCCACAAAGTCAATCACCTGATCGGTCAGCAGATTGGGCTCAATGGACGATATGCGGTAACGTGCAATGCCCTCCACCTTATCCAGTTCACGTATCAGGTCTATGAAACTGTCGCCTGTGCTCTTGCCAAAATCACCTATGTTGACACCGGTAATGACAATCTCACGGCCACCCTCTGTGGCAGCCTGACGGGCCTGCTCCACAAGACTTCCGATAGACGGGTTGCGGCTGTGTCCGCGTGCATAAGCCACAGTGCAGTATGTGCAATAGTAGTCACAGCCGTCCTGAACCTTGAGGAAGAACCTGGTGCGGTCACCGCGTGAGCACGAAGGCACAAAGTTCTTTATGTCATTGGTACCCACAGTCTTGTAGATTCCGCTGTCACGTTTCTGCAGTCCGTTCAGATTCTCCAGTATGTTGCCTTTCTGATCCTGACCCAGCACAATGTCCACACCCGGAATGCTGGCTACGGTATCGGGCTGAAGCTGTCCGTAGCAGCCGGTCACAACGATATAGGCATCGGGATTCTCTCGAACAATCTTGTGGATGGCCTGACGGCATTTCTTATCTGCCACCTCGGTAACCGAGCAGGTGTTGATTACGCAGATATCGGCCTTCTCGCCACGCACGGCCTTATGCGCACCGGCCTCGATAAGCTGGCGCATAATGGTCGATGTCTCCGAGAAGTTGAGTTTGCATCCCAGAGTAAAGAATGAGGCGCTACGGCCCTCAAGTGTGAATTCTGCGTTCCCCATAACCTAATATGATGCGAATTTAGCAAATAATCCGATACCCTTATAACAATGAAGGATGACCGATTGGCCATCCTTCACTATATTTAAGTATCAACTGATTACTCAGCAGCCTCAGCAACTACCTCAAAGGCAACCTCTGCCTTAACCTCCTTGTGGAGATTGATGGTAGCGGTGTACTCGCCAACAGCCTTAACGGTCTCGGCAACGATAGCCTTGCGGTCTACCTCGAAGCCCTTAGCGGCCAGAGCCTCAGCAACCTGAGCTGCACCTACGCCACCAAAGATTGTGCCGTCCTCGTTAACCTTAGCGCTGATGGTAACCTTAACACCGTTCAGCTTAGCAGCCTGTGCCTCAGCATCGGCCTTGATCTTAGCCAGCTTATGAGCACGCTGACGCTCGTTCTCTGCCAGAACCTTCTTGGCTGACTCTGTAGCGATGACAGCCTTGCCCTGGGGAATCAGATAGTTACGGCCATAGCCGTCCTTTACCTTTACTATATCGTTCTTGTATCCAAGACCTGCAATATCTTCTTTCAGTATAATCTCCATAGTCTTTCTGTTCTTTAAAGATTATTACTTCATCATATCGGTTACGTAAGGCAGAAGAGCCAAGTGACGTGCTCTCTTAACAGCCTGAGCCACGCGACGCTGGAACTTGAGTGAAGTACCGGTGATGCGACGGGGCAGAAGCTTACCCTGCTCGTTAAGGAAACGCTTAAGGAATTCGGGATCCTTATAATCGATATACTTGATACCTGCCTTCTTGAAACGGCAATATTTCTTCTTCTTGATATCCTGAGTCTGAGGTGCAAGATATCTGATTTCTGATGTCTGCTCTGCCATAATTATGCCTCCTCTGATTTAGACTGTCTAAGACTTCTTCTCTTTGCTGCGTATTCAGCTGCATACTTATCCTGCTTGATGGTCAGGAAACGGATAACGCGCTCGTCACGACGGAAGTTAACCTCAAGCTTCTCTACAACTGCAGGCTCAGCGTTGAACTCGATAAACTCATAGAAGCCTGTTGACTTCTTCTCAATGGGATAAGCAAGCTTGCGCATGCCCCAGTTCTCTTCATTGACAATCTCAGCGCCCTCGGCAGTAAGAATGCCCTTGAATTTCTCTACCGCTTCCTTCATCTGAACATCAGATAAAACGGGAGTCAAAATGAAAACGGTTTCGTACTGATTCATTTGTTTTTAATTAAATAATAAATAGTGTTTGCAAAATGCGGATGCAAAGGTACAAAATTATTTCACCCCCACAACCTTTTTCAAGGCAAAAAGCACTCTAAATGATAGTGTTAATCATTTTTCACTTATGACTTGGTACATAAATAGGCCTTTCATTTCATTTTTCGGATAAAAACCATTTATTTTGCACCCAATAGAAAAAACAATAAACAATATAGACAATGAACAACTTCAAGAAGTATTTGGGAGCCTTCGTAGTAATTCTTGGCGCCATCCTGCTCATCTGCAGTTTCTTCCTTGGCTGGAATAACTACAATGGAGTACAGATAGGAGCCTTAGTCCTGATGATCGCAGGCCTCCTGCTCCACATCTTCCTGGGTAAGAGAGCGTAAGCTAACCTAACCCCACACAATCAGGCGGATCTCTTTAGGTCCGCCTGTTTTTTTATTCTTTCTTTTAAGCCTCCGCTGGACTACGGTATTGGGGAGACGACGTTACGAGGCTACTCAGAACCCTTCCGAGACCTAAACATCGAACGCCTCCCTTTTAGTCCCCTACGGGGCCTAACGGTCGTTAAACGAAACGATGTTCTTAACGGCCTCTCCAGGGCCTTCGCTCACGCCTCTCCACTAACGCTCCCCAATACCGTAGTCCAGCTCCTGCAAAATGCAACCTTCGCTCATCACGCAGGTACAATCGTAATGGGGCGAAGTGAGTATGCGAACGAGATGGCCCGGAGGGCCACCCGTTTGCGTAGCAAACTAAAAAGAGGTCGTTTTTTAATAAATCAGAAAAGACGTAGAAAGCACTCTGATTTTTCAGAACGCCTATTCCTAAGACAACAAAAGAATACAGAAAGTACAATGTATAAAAAACGAACGCCTCAGACTGAAATCTAAGGCGTTCTGAAAGACGGCGGCTACCTACTCTCCCACTTGCCCAGTTCCGCGGATGCGGAACTAAAATTATTTTAATGGTACTGCGCAAGTGGGGATACTACAAAAAGAAAGAGAGCCAAGGATAAATATCCTCAGCTCTCTTGAAAAACGGCGGCTACCTACTCTCCCACTTGCGCAGTACCATCGGCGTGAACGGGCTTAACTTCTCTGTTCGGAATGGGAAGAGGTGGAACCCCGCTGCTATAGCCACCTGAATAAGGTTGACAAACA
>JAFXMB010000092.1 GCA_017530735.1 Bacteroidaceae bacterium
GCGGGTCTATTGCAGTACCGTTCTTGAATACGCGGTAATCCAGATGAGGGCCTGTGGCGGTTCCGGTCATACCTACATAACCAATAAGCTGGCCCTGCGATACGTGAGTGCCTACTGCTATACCCTTGGCAAAACCCTTAAGGTGCATATACTCTGTGGTATACGTAGAGTTATGCTTTATCTTAATGTAGTTGCCGCCGCCCTTGTTGTCCCAGGCACGGGCTGTAACCACGCCGTCACCTACTGAATATACCGGAGTGCCTGACGGAGCGGCGTAATCAACGCCGTGATGGGCGCGTACAATCTTCTTGATGGGATGCAGACGGGCGTTTGAGAACTTTGAGCTGATGCGGGTGTAACTGAGCGGAGCTTTCAGGAAAGCGCGCCTCAGGCTGGTTCCCTTCTCGTCAAAATACTCACCGCGTTCGTTATGGTATATATATCGGAACGCATAATGATCTGTGCCCGATGTTATGAAATTGGCAGCCAGAATATTGCCTGTGGCTACACGCACGCTGTCCGCATACATCTCCTGATAATAGACTGAGAACGAGTCACGCTTCTGGATACCGAAGAAATCTATGGTCCATGAGTAGATATCGGCCAACATTCCGGCCAGGTCGGGGGCAGCCCCCTGCTCTATCATGGCGTTCCAGAGTGATGTCTCGATACTTCCGCTTATGTAGTTCAGCACAGTATCAACCTCAATCGAGGCGGTGTAACTGTAAATGCTGTCACTGAGTGAATAGACTGCATAATCGGTCTTGTTTATGTCATAGACAAAGAACCTTGCTGTAGCTATTGAGTCACGGTCACGCAGAATGTGGTACGGCTTTCCGGACTGCATCTTGCGTACGCTCCAGGTCTCCTGTGACGCCTTTTCCAGATAGAAGATGGTCTGTGACGATACTCCGTATCTGTAAAGTATGGTGGAAAGCAGCTCGTTACGGCCGATAACACCGTCCACGATATCAAGGCTGTCAATGTTTATTCCCCAACGATATACGGGCTCAGGAGCAAAGTATTCAGCCTCGGGTTCAGGTTCTGACACAACGGTGCTCTCTTTGCAGGATACTACAAACAGTACAAGGATTAGAATGAACAAACCTGGCAGTCTCTTCATCCCTCAATACCTGCAAATCCGTTAAGAATTTCCTTTGTCAGAGCGTCGCTTACCGGAACAAGCGGCAGACGCATAACGTTTTCAAGCTGACCGCGGTCAGACATCAAGGCCTTTACGCCGCAGGGGCTGCCCTCCTTGAACAGGAGTCCGTACAGGGGTGCCAACTGCTTCTGAATCTGCTCAGCCTCGGCATAATTGCCCTGCATGGTAGCGTGAACCAGCTCACCGAAACGCTTGGGTATTGCATTGCCTATCACTGATATAACGCCCGATGCGCCATTGCGGATAGCCTCCATTGCCAGGCTGTCATCACCAATGATTACGCGGAAACCCTCAGGCGCACCTGCAATAATCTCCTTTACCTGCTCCATATTGCCCGATGCCTCCTTGATACCAATCACGTTCCTGAACTCACGAGCAATGCGCAGCGTGGTCTGTGCGGTCATATTCACACCTGCACGACCGGGAACATTATAGAGTATAATAGGTTTGGCCGATGCCTTGGCAATCTCGGCAAAATGGCGGTAGATACCCTCCTGTGAAGGCTTGTTATAGAAAGGAACGGCGCTCAGAATTGCATCGATGCCATTCAGCTGATAATCTTTTATCTGCTCCAGAACGGCTGCGGTGCAGTTGCTGCTGCATCCAACCATCATGGGAATACGGCCCTTGACCTGCTTTATCACGAACTTGACCACCTCCAGACGCTCAGTTGCTGAAAGCGTCGGGGTCTCAGCAGTTGTTCCGAGTACGCACAGGTGGTCTACGCCGCCTGCAATCAGGTTTTCCACGATCCTTGCAAGACTCTCAAAGTCTATCTGGCCGTCTGTTTTGAAAGGCGTTACCATTGCAACGCCAAGTCCCTTAAAAGGGTAAGAGTAATTCATTGGTTACTATTGAAGGTTTTTCATTAATCATTTCCAGAAACTCATTCTCCGAGACCAGCCTTACGCCCAGCTCCTGAGCCTTTTCGCGTTTGGCGGGTCCCATATTGTCACCGGCCAGCACAAATGATGTCTTGGCCGATATGCTGCCGGAGTTCTTGCCTCCGTGACGCTCAATGAGCGCCTTGTATTCATCGCGTGAGTGGTAGTTGAACACACCGCTTATCACGATGATCTTGTCTTTCAGCAAGTCAGATCCTCCCTCTTGCTCCTCCTGTGCCAGTTCCATCTGCAGGCCGAACTCCTTGAGTCGGTTCACCAGCGCACGGCTGCGCTCATCGGCAAAGAATGTCACAATGCTCTGTGCAATCTTGACACCGATCTCATTTACTGCAGTAAGCTGCTCCATCGTAGCGTTCTCCAGGGCCTCCATCGATTTGAATGCGCGTGCCAGTATCTTGGCAACCGTCTCACCGACAAAGCGTATGCCTATGGCAAACAGAACCCTCTCAAACGGAACCTTCTTGGAGTCCTCGATTCCGTGCACAATACTTACGGCCGATTTCTCTCCCAATCCCTCCAGACGGCAGATATCCATGGCCTTAAGTGTGTAAAGGTCAGCGATATCCTTAATCAAGCCGGCCTGGTAGAACAGATCGATGGTCTCGGTTCCAAGACCGTCTATATTCATGGCCTTACGGCTTACAAAATGCTCAATCCGGCCCTTTATCTGTGGCGGACAACTAATGGCATTGGGGCAGTAATATGCAGCCTCACCCTCGTAGCGTATCAGTTTGGTACCGCACTCCGGGCATACATCGGCGAACTTTACGGGATCACCCACCAGAATTGAACGTGAATCCATGTCCACGCCTGTAATCTTGGGGATAATCTCACCGCCCTTCTCCACATAGACCATATCGCCTACATGAAGGTCCAGTCCCTTGATAATGTCGGCATTATGCAGTGTGGCGCGCTTTACGACGGTTCCTGACAGCTGTACGGGGTCAAGGTTGGCAACCGGAGTAACGGCACCTGTACGGCCTACCTGGTATGATACGCTGTTAAGACGTGTAAGCTGACGCTCAGCCTGGAACTTGTATGCAATTGCCCAGCGCGGAGACTTGGCCTTGAATCCAAGGTTACGCTGCTGACGCAGTGAGTTAACCTTGAGCACGATGCCATCGGTTGCAACCGGAAGGTTCTTACGCTCTGTGTCCCAATAGTTTATGTAATCAAGC
>JAFXMB010000002.1 GCA_017530735.1 Bacteroidaceae bacterium
GATCATACTGAGTTCCCTGAATGGCATTACCCAGTTCATATGCACTCTGATCATATGCATTGGGATTTTGGCTGTCATAAGGCAGATTGGCCCAACGTAATAATTGCGCGGTGGTATCACCCTCAAATGAAGCACCTATGTTATAGGCAGCCCAAAGGGTACCAGACGGAAGATTCAGATCGACAAATTCATGATTCTGGGCAGCAAGAGGAACTGCTGCAATCAGGGCAAGGAGAAGTGAAAGACGTTTCATATCATTCTGATTATTGATTATGGGGCAAATATAAGGATATTTTCACTTGCCGATGCAGAAGTGCTGGAAGATGTTCCGGAGGGTCTCGTCGGGAGTGATGGCACCACCGGTGATTTCGGCAAGATCCTGAAGTACCAAGCGCAGGTCTTCGGCAATCAAGTCACCGGGCAGGGTGGAGTTCAGGCTGTTAATTACGCGCTCCAGATTCCGGTGAGCGTGGGTCAGAGCATCAAAGTGACGGGCCTGAGTTACTATAACAGTGTCTGCATTTATTTCAGGAATATCGGCAAGTTCATAGATGAGGTTCTCTAGTTCAGCGATGTTTTTGTTGAACTTGGCCGATATCTCTATGCTCCTGATGTCATCGGCGGGAAGGTTCAGGGCCGATGCATCAAAGGCGTTGTAACTGTTCAGGTCTGATTTGTTAAGTGCCAGTATGAGTTTCTTGCCGTCAATGTGAGAAGCTATCTCTTTTATCTCATCGGCCGTGGGCTCAGAATCCAGCATCCAGATCACTATGAGCGCCTTCTCTATTGCGGCAAAGGTGCGTGATATGCCAATCTGCTCTATGGCATCGGCTGTCTGGCGGATTCCGGCTGTATCTATGAAACGGAAAGTCACGCCGTTTATCTGGATGGTATCCTCAATGGTGTCGCGGGTGGTGCCGTGGATATCGGACACTATGGCGCGGTCATCCTTGAGCAGGCGGTTCAGAAGGGTTGATTTGCCTACGTTGGTCTTGCCCACAATTGCCACGGGGATGCCCTGTTTCAATGCCTGTCCGGTCTTGAAGGAGCGGGCAAGTTCGGTTATGCGGTCATCGGCCCTCTGTGCAAGTGAGAGCAGTTCTGTACGGTCGGCAAACTCAAGTTCCTCATGATCAGCAAAGTCCAGTTCAAGTTCCAGCAGTGAGGTTAGGTTGAGCAGCTGGTCCCTGAGTACTGAGAGTTCCGATGAGAAATGGCCTTTGAGTTGGCTCATGGCTATGCGGTGGGTGGCGCGGTTGCCCGATGCAATCAGGTCGGCCACTGCCTCGGCCTGGCTCAGGTCCATCTTGCCGTTCAGGAAGGCGCGCTGGGTAAATTCGCCCGGCTCAGCCTGGCGGCATCCGGCTTCAAGGAGCAGACGGCATACCTGCTCAAGTATGTAGGCCGATCCGTGGCACGATATCTCGGTGCTGTCCTGTCCGGTGAAGGAGTGGGGAGCGCGGAAGACACTTATGAGTACCTCATCGACGGTTGATCCGTCGGCGTCAACTATCTGTCCGAAACTCAGGGTGTAGGGGGCGGCGCTGGCAAGCGGATGTCCGGATGCCGGCTTGAATATGCTGTCTGTCAGGCGTATGGCATCGGGGCCCGATACACGGACCACTCCCAGCGCTCCACCGGGGCGGGTGGCTACAGCGCAGATTGTATCGTCGTTTAGTGTCACTTAGATGCGGTCAAGGATACGGATTATAAGCTCTTTCATCAGGGGCTTGTAGTCAGTGTTCATCTCTTTGGCGTAGCGGTTGGCTATGACCATGCAGACGGTCATGGCACGGTGTCCCAACAGTGCGGACAGTCCGGCTACGGCCGAGCTCTCCATCTCAAAGTTGGTTATCTTCATGCCCTTGTACTCAAAACTCTCAACCTTGGCGTTCTGGTTGGGATCGGCCAGCGGTGCGCGCAGCACGCGTCCCTGCGGTCCGTAGAATCCGTTGCAGGCTATGGTCACGCCGGGTACCATCCTGTCGTCATCGGCCATAATACGCTTTAAAAGGTCGGGATTGGCGTTGGCCACGTAGGGGGCGCCTTTCTTGGTGGGCCACTCCATGTGGGCTATGAAGGCACGCTCAAAATCAAGGTCGCAGACACTGTCGCGGCCGGCGTAGAAATTGAGCAGTCCGTCAAAGCCGATGCTCTTGACCGAGCACAGGTATGTGCCCAGGGGGGTGAAGGGCTGCAGACCGCCGCAGGTGCCTATGCGTACTATATCAAGTGTGCGGTGCAAGGGTTTCTCGGTGCGGGTGGAGTAGTCTATGTTGGCCAAGGTGTCCAACTCGTTGATGACTATGTCTATGTTGTCACAGCCTATACCGGTAGACTGCACGGTGATGCGTTTGCCTTTGTAAAGACCTGTGGCGGTGCGGAACTCGCGGTTGCTGACGGTGCATTCAATGCTGTCAAACAATTTGGCAATGGTGTCCACGCGGCCGGGGTCGCCTACAAGTATGACCTTATCGGCCAGCTGCTCCGGTTTAAGGTGCAGGTGGAAGCAGGAACCGTCATCGTTTATGATAAGTTCGGATGGTGCAAAGTAGGTACTCATAGGCTTATCGGTTTAGGTAGTTGATCTCGGTTGTGCGGATATCGTTCTCCATCTTTATGACCTGCTGCTCAGTCTTTAAGACCTTATCCTCAAATTCAAGCAACTGGCTTGTCATGCGCTCCTTCTCCTGACGTGAGGCGTCGGCGTAGTCGTCGCGTTGCTTGTTGAGTTTGGCCAGGTCAGTCTCATACTGGTGCTTGAGTTCGGTCCAACGCTGGTAGAGTTTGGCGGCATCGGGACACTTGAAGTCATCCAGGTTATGATAGGTGGTGAAATCGTCTATGATGTATGTGAATGAACCCTGCTCGCTTTTTTCGGCCAGTTCATAGCGTAGCAGTGTCAGGCGCTGGCGGGCAGAGCGGACTGCAAGAAGGTCAGACTGTGTCTCGGCAATTGATGTAAGACGGGCGGCGCGGTGTATGGCCAGGGTGTCGCCGTCCTCGTAGTTGAACTTCTGGTTGCGCTCGTTGGGTATGAATACATAAACGCAGACGGTATCCTTGGGCTGACGACGGTCTGTGGCGAACCAGCCCAGGTTGTTGTCCTCGTCAATCACGTAGAGGTAGTCATTGGCCTCCGAGTTGAAAGGCATTCCTATGTTCTCGGGCTTGAGATACTTGCCTGTTGCGGTGTTGTAACGTGACACGAATATGTCAAGGCCGCCCATGGATTCGCTGCCTGAGGCTGCGTAGTAGATGGTTACGCCGTCATTCTGCAGGAAGGGGTAGCGCAGGTCGCCGTCGGTTTCAAGTCCGCTTACCGGGGTCTCATCGGTCCAACGGTCAAAGCTTTTGAACTTGGTGTAGAAGCGGAACACTCCCTGCGGAGTCATACGACTGTAGAGTATGTTCTGGCCGGTTTCGGGTAGGAATACCTCACCCTCGCTGTCATCCTCAAAGAAGGCCGATGAGGGATAGAACGATCCGGTTGACTCTCCTATGATGTATGTGCTGAAGAGCTCATTTTTGCTGACGCGGAAACTGTCGATGAAGCAGACACGGCTGGTGTTGCGAAGCATGCGGAACAGCACCTTCAGACTGTCTGTTGCATGGGTCAGGCTGTCCTCAAGTGCAGCGTCGTGCAGCTCCTTATCGGACGAAATACCCTTTACAAAGGCTTCCAGGTTGGTTATGGCGGGCTGATAATCCTCACGCTCCAGGTAATACTCACCGAGTGCGCGGTAGGCTTTGAATATCTTCTTTGCTGCGGCCTTTTCAAGGTAGGGTATGGCTTTGTCCTTCTCGCCAGTCTCCATGCAGCATATTCCGTACCAGTAGTTACGGCTGGCGTCATCGGGTTTCTGTTTGAGGTACTTGAGCATGATGGGCTTGGCCTTCTCATAGTCCCCCTGTAAGAAATAGTTGCGGCCCTGCTGCAGTGTCTGAGCGTTTGATAAAACGCAGATCAATGCAGATATGATGAGTAGTTTGATGCGTTTCATAGGGTCAAAGATATGTAATTATTTGCTACTTTTGCGCCCGTAATTCAAAATACGGATCAAGATGAGAGGAATTGGGACCGTTTTACTTCTGGTTGTGTCCAACATTTTCATGACTTTTGCATGGTACGGAAACCTTAAGCTTCAGGAGATGAAGATCAGTACTGACTGGCCTCTTATCCTTATTATACTGGCATCCTGGGGTCTGGCACTGTTCGAGTACTGCTTCATGGTTCCCGCCAACCGCCTGGGGTCCGATATCAACGGCGGCCCGTTCAATCTGGTTCAGCTCAAGGTTATCCAGGAGTGTGTATCGCTGATTGTATTCTCACTTATCCTGACGTTCTGCTTCAAGACCCAGAGCCTCCACTGGAATCATCTGGTTTCCTTCGTATTCCTTGTAATAGCGGTATTTTTCGCGTTCCTGAAATAAAAAAAAGTACCATTGGGGTCAGGCCCCATTGGTACTATTTTTTTGAAAATGATACCAAGGGGGCCTGACCCCAATGGTATCATTTTTGTTCTTAC
>JAFXMB010000093.1 GCA_017530735.1 Bacteroidaceae bacterium
TGGCAGAGCGCAAGCCTGTTTGAAGGCAACCGCCTGACTCTGGGTCTTGATTATTACCGTTACGGTGGCAAGGCCAACAATCACTTTGTTGACGGACCTACCGCAGGAACAGATGTTCTTCAGGTCGATGCAAGCGAAGATGAGATAGCAGGTTATATTGAGGACCGCCAGGCCATCGGCGATTGGCTTACCCTGAATGCAGGTCTGCGTGTAGACCATCACTCCAAGGCCGGAACCGAACTGGTACCTCAGGCCGGCGTCGCATTCCATCTGCCCGCCAATGCCGAGGTCAAACTGTCTGTAGGCAAGGGATTCCGCTATCCTATCATCAGGAAGATGTATATGTATCCTCCCAAGAACGACGCACTTAAGGCAGAGTCTCTCTGGAACTATGAAATTGCTTTCTCGCAGACACTCCTGTCAGGCAAACTCTACTACGGAGTCAACCTGTTCTATCTTGATGCCAAGAACATCATCGTTACAGCCCCCAATCCCATGGCTCCCCCTCCAATGCTCAACCAGAACACCGGCGAGCTCAAGAACAAGGGCGTAGAACTTGAGGCATCATACCTTATTTCAAAATCATTTGCCGTAAACGGAAACTACAGTTTCCTCAAAATGGAGAATCCTGTTATCGGAGCACCCGAGCACAAGGTTTATCTGGGAGGTTCTTACACTCAGGGCAGTCTGCACGCCAGCACCGGTCTTCAGTATATAAACGGACTTTACTCAGTTGTCAACGCCAATGATCCCACAAAGAACAAGAAGGAAAACTTCATGCTTTGGAACGCCCGCGTGGCATATCAGATTTCAGACATGATTCGTGTATGGGTGAACGGCGACAACCTGCTCAACACCAAGTATCAGATCAATGACGGTTATCCCATGCCGGGTATAGCCTTCATGGGCGGCTTCACCTTGACCTTGTAACAGGCATTTCATAAAAGCCTACCAGATTCAATACCTGTACGTTGTCCCTTAAACGGGCAACGTACAGTTTGTTATTAACAGGATCCAATCCTCTTGAAACAGACATATCCAGTATTCCTATTACCTTTTCATCGCCATCAAGCAGTTCTGCCAGGACATAGACGTCATCGGGACGTGAAGTATCACTATCCAGTTTCAGGAAAAGCCATCCCCTGTTATCCTGGAAGAAGTCAATGATATGTTCATTTTCCAAAATAATATCCTTGGCTATCAGTCTCCTGTCCGGATCATCCTCTCTTGGAGTATGGTTCTCAAAATAACCGTCCTTACCGTAAAAAAGGTCAACCCATTTACTGTCAGTGCTCCTGTCAGGCAAAATATCTTTAAAATGATCCGATATATAATGGGCCAGTTTGTAGGTGGCAACAATTGAGCCTTGGATGGTCAGATGCTGGTTCTTTTCATATGTAGGCTCAAAGCAGTCGCGCTTAAGACCCGAAGCATATGGCCTCTGCATGTTATACCAGTTCTTTTCAGTAGGAGCAATAGCCTTGGCCTGTTCATCCATCCAATCATCATAGTTGCCTATATGCAGTTCATACATGGGCAATGTAAAGAACATGACCTCGATACCTTTCTCATTACACAGGTCAACAATCTTACGGGCATATCTGATATCCCTCCTGCTGATCTTCTCCTTACTTCCGTCTACAGCCGGTCCTTTGGTTTCATACAGATTCATGATGCTGTCGTTGATACCCGTTTTGAAGCGTGAGTATCGGCCCAGATACAGGCTGTTATCCTTAGACTTATGCCTCTTCTCATACAGGTCCCTGTTATACTTCATCAAATCACGGTTTCGCAGAAGCAGTTCGTGATTTCTCAGGGTGAATGACCAAGCGGGCAGACAGGATTCCGCGTCAAAGAGGAACGGCAGGGACTCCAGTTTGATCTTCAGGTTACGCCGGGGATAGAAACTTCGGAACTCATCCGCCAGGGCGGCTCCCTTCAGTTTATTGTTCTCTATACCGCGCATAAGGTAAGTCTCAACCACAACCAGTTTCGGAGTAGTCCGTGTCAGAAGTTCCTTCAGGCAGTAGTAGGCATCGGCTATCATAATTCCACTGGGAGCCATATCAAACGCGGTGCAATTCAAAGCACATGACAGGCTGAAAGGCTCAACACCCGTATTAACATGTGAATTACCAAGAACGACTATATCAATAGGAGTTTTAGGGGTGAGCCTGTAGATTGATTCCCATCGCATCTCATGATGAGGCTCTTTCTGGTCAGTGATAAAGAAAGCCTTCCTGTCTGAATATACAACCGATATCACCGCAATCAGTATAATGATTGCAAGGCGGACCAGCAGGTGGACCGGTCTGACAGCGCGCGACTGATTGTTTTCCTTTTTCATTTTTCTCAGAACTGAAAGTAAATGAAGTTATTGTCACTGCCGTTACCGTAAATGCCAAAGAAAATTGCTCCCAGAACAATGGCGATATACGGAATCCATCTCACAAGCCAGAAACTGTTAAAGAAGAATGACTCCAGCTTTTCTTTCAACCTCTCCTCCATCAGTTCAATTATCATCAGTCCTGCCAGGATACCGATGACAAAAAGGAATTCCGGTTCAGGAAGTCCGAACGAGTACAAAGCATCCGCATTGCCAAAGCCCAGGTCACTGAACATCAGGATTGCAGTCTGGAATGTCGGTGCACGGAAGAATATCAGCGAAAGAGCCCAATATGACGTAACAAAAAGGGAACTGAGCAACTTTTGCAAGAAAGATACGGGCTTTAACTTAAGCCATTTGTCAAATACAATCAGTGCAAGCCCGTTGACAGCGCCCCATATCACAAAGTTCCATGAAGCTCCGTGCCATATTCCGCTTACCACGAATACTATAAGTGTATTAAGCAGCGCTATAGCCAAGCCGCGCCTGTTTCCTCCCAGCGGAATGTACAGATAATCGCGAAACCAGCTGGTCAGGGTAATATGCCATCTGGACCAGAAATCCTTGAACGTAACCGATACGTACGGGCGGCGGAAGTTGGTTGACAGGCTGAAGCCGAACAGATGGGCCGTTCCCACTGCAATCTGCGAATAGGCCGAGAAATCCAGATACAGTTGGAAACAGAAGAAAACTATTGCCATCAGTACCGGAAGTCCTTTTACGGGATTCAGGTAAACCGCATCCACATAAACAGCCAGACGGTCTGCAATCACCATCTTCTTGAACAGGCCCACTGCAATGAGCAGCAAACCTTTGCGCATCTTTTCATAGACATACTGTTTACGGTCATTATCCAGGAACTGAGGCAGGAGATCCTTGGCACGTTCAATAGGACCGGCAACCAACTGCGGGAAGAATGCAATGAAAGTTGAAAAAA
>JAFXMB010000094.1 GCA_017530735.1 Bacteroidaceae bacterium
ATGGCGCTCCATGGCGCCGTAATCAGCGTACATCGGGCAGTGTATATCGCAATGGTCAGGCGAGCCTGTAGCACCCTCATACTGCACGGGGCGGGTCTTGTCATACTCCTTGATCCACTTGTAGCAGGTCACAAAGTTCTGGCCGTCGCCATCCTCGTTACCCATTGACCATACTATGATTGAGGGATGGTTCTTAAAGGTTATCACATTTGACTTATTACGTTCCAGGTGCGCCTGCTCATACTCGGGATTGCGGGCCAGAGGGTTGGGTCCGTACATCATGCCGTGACCCTCGATATTGGCTTCGGCTACCAGATAAATGCCGTATTCATCGCACAAATCATACCAGCGCGGATCATCGGGATAGTGGCTGGTGCGGACTGCGTTGATGTTCATCTGCTTCATTATCTGAATATCCTGGACCATACGCTCCAGCGGTACCACATATCCGCCATAGGGATCCATCTCGTGACGGTCGGCACCCTTTATGAGTATGGGCTGTCCGTTTACCAGCAACTGGCGGTCACGGATCTCGACCTTACGGAATCCCACCTTCTGCGGAACCACCTCAATCACCTTTCCGTCGGGTTCCTGAAGAGTCATGTAAAGGGTATAGAGATACGGAGTCTCGGCGGTCCATTTGTAAGGATTTCCTACCTGGAAGGAGAACTTTACGGCACCGTTTGCAACGGTCTCTGATGCGCCGCGGATAACCTTGCCGTCGGCATCCTTCAACTGAAGGTTCAGCACCTTGCCGTCGGCTCCGCTGAATGAAGCCTCAAAGTCAAGGGTGGCGTTCACATATTTGCCGTCCAAGTCGGTAACCACACGGAAATCATCAATATGAGCCTGAGGGCGGGAATAGAGATAGACCTCACGGGCTATTCCGGTAAAGCGCCAGAAGTCCTGGTCCTCTATATAACTGCCGTCGCACCAGCGCATTATCTGCATGGCTATCAGGTTCTTCTCGCCAAACTTGACATAGTCGGTGATATCAAACTCGGCCTCCATCTTGCTGTCCTCGCTGTAGCCCACATACTTACCGTTCACCCAGACCCAAAGGTTGGATGTGGCGGAGCCTACGTGTATGTAGACACGCTCGCCCTTCCAGGCGGCAGGTATGGTGAAACTCTGACGGTACGAACCCACATAGTTGTCACGCTCGCCCACAATCGGCGGGTTGATCGGGTATTCATTGTTCCAGGGATAAGTCACATTGGTATATATCTTATCGCCGTAACCGTTCATCTCAAACAGACCGGGAACAGGAAAATCAACCCACTTGCTGTCATCAAAGTCCTGGGCAAAGAAATTCTCAGGCTTGTCATAAGCATTCTTTACAAAGTTGAATTTCCACTTGCCTTCAATTGACATGAACCTTGAAGACTGATATTTGTCTCCTTTCTGAGCCAATTCAGGATTTTCATAGGCAAAGCAGTCTGCCACATCGGGCTTTTCGTTTACACTGTTCACTTTAGGGTCAAGCCATACAGGCTGTTGAGCGGTCACCTCAATGAGTGCCAGCAGAAGAATGGTCAGTAATGCTATACGTTTCATAAGTAGGGGTATTTTTCTTTTCCGCGAAAGTAATTGTTTTTTGCCTTACGGAGTGCTTATATATGAAAAAAAGCTACCTTTACGCAAATTTTAATCACGCACGCATACGCGCGAAACCACAAATCATATGACAAGCGTCATCTCGGACAAACGTAAAGGACTGATTGAGAAAATTCTCCGATTCACTCCTTACATCCTGGCAGTTATCCTTTGGTGTCTGTTGGCATTCAAGGAACAGTATTACCTGAAAAAAGTGGAAGACCTGTCGGTTTTCCTTTTTGACAAATTGTTTATCCTGGAGTGGTTCAAGACCCCGGGAGGTTTCCTGGGTCTGGCAGGCATGTTCCTGACGCAGTTCCTGCACCTGCCCTGGCTGGGAGCGCTGCTTTGGGTTGTACTGCTTCTGATTGCGTACCAACTCACCGTCCGCGTATTCAACATCCCGGAGAGTTACCGTCCGCTGGCTCTGATTGCTCCGGTACTGCTTGTCATAGCCAACATGTCCCTGGGATACGGAGTATTCATAATGAGAGAGCAGGACCACTTCTTCGGTCCGCTTCTGGGATATCTGGTTTCGCTTGTTCCCATGACCGTCATTCCACGGATCAGACACAAATGGGCCAAGGCGCTGTTCATACCCGTATGGGGTGCGGCAGGTTTTGAGTTATTCGGCACATTTGCCCTGATAGGACTCCTGGTAACGGCGCTGGCATCTCTGGTAAGACCCCAGGCCACCCGCAAGGAACGTTTCACTGAATTCCTGTGCATGGTAGCCTGCATCATATTCATTCCCATCTTCATGTATCCGGCCTACACCACCTACAGGATGGCCGACAGTTGGATAATGGGACTTCCGTCAATATCCGATGACCGATGGACACACGCCATGAGGGCACCCATCCAGCTTGCACTGCTCTGCCCGCTGATACTGGGCCTCATCCAATACCGTCTACAGCAGAAGCCGTTGAAGGACAATAAGAAATACCTCACCAATGCAATCCTGTACATAGTATCGGTTGCAGCCGTTTGGGGATTCTGGTTCAAGGATCCAAACTTCCATACTGAACTGGCCATGTCCGATGCGGTTGACAGTTTTGACTGGAAGAAGGCCATAAGAATCTACCATGACGCCAGCAGGTCACAGGGACAGTCCTTTGAACCTACCCGCTCCATGGTGATGTACCGCGACCTTGCCCTTCTCAAGACAAACCAGGCTCTTGACAAGGCATTCACCATGAAGGACGGCAGCAAGATGCAGAAATCCCGCACCGTCATTCCAATGGCATGGCAGTCCGGCAAACAGATTTATCTGCAGTACGGTCTTGTAAACATGAGTTACCGGTGGTGTCTTGAGGACGTGATTGAGCACGGCTGGAGTTACGGCACTCTCAAATATATGGTAATGCACTCCGTAGTGATGCATGAAGAGGAGTTTGCCCGCAAGTACATAAACAAACTCAGCAAGACTCTGTTCTACCGCAAATGGGCCAAGGGTCAGACAGCCCTGGCACATGACAGCACACTCATGGCGTCCACAAAGCCTTACAGTGAGATTCTGCCTTACATGTGCTTTGAGAACCGCATGACCAATGACATGGTCAAGACAGAAGGATTCATGATGCGCCATTACACAGAGGCCATTCCAACCAATCCCACGCCAGAGTTTGACCGTGCCGCTCTCTTCTGGGCCATGCGCATACAGAACATACAGGTTTTCTGGTCATGTCTGTACGATTATGCCCAAACAAACAAGGTTGAGCAACTGCCACGCGCCGTCGAGGAGGCCGCAATCCTTTACAGCAGTCTGGAGAAGCCGCCTTTTGAACTGCGCTTCAGCAAGAATACAACAGACCGTTACAACGCATTCAGACGTTTCGTCGAGAACAATCCCGTACGCGACATCAAGGAATCGTCTGAGAAATATTACAGCAAGTTCGGTGACACATTCTTCTATTACTACTACTTTATCAGAGACTTAAAGACCTATTGACCTATGAGAAGAAGCATTATACCCATATTGGCGCTCCTGCTCACAGCCTGCTCGCCCAAAGAACCTGCAGACAGTGTACAGACCGGCTCCGCACCACATATCTTTCCTGACTATACCGATGTAACCATACCAGGAAACATCGCTCCCACAAACTTTCTGATTGAGGAGGTGGGACAGGATTACGTCACCGTACTCCAGGCAGGCAGCGACCGCGTAACCATAGGCGGCAACAGTGTACGCATCCCGTTCAGGAAATGGCAGAAACTTACCCAGTCACCGGAAATCAAAGTGACTGTCTATGTGCAGAAAGAGGGCAAATGGAACGCCTACAACCCGTTCACCCTGACGGTAAGCGATGACATCGACCCCTATATCTCATACCGTATCATCCCCGTGGCGGTAGAGTCTTATGAGAAACTCTCCATCCGCCAGCGCAACATCACCAACTACAAAGAGAAGGTGATATTCGCCAACACAATGATACAGAACAACGTTGACCAGACCTGCATCAACTGCCACCATTACCAGAACTGGGATACTGACAACATGATGTTCCATGTACGCCACTACAAGGGAGGCACCATCCTGGTGCTTGACGGCAAACTGCACAAGGTCAACATGAAGACTGACAGCACCATATCGGCCGGTGTATATCCCTCATGGCATCCCACTCATGATTACATAGCACTGTCCAACAACTGGACCCACCAGTCTGTCCATGCAGCCAGCCACGACAAACTGGAGGTTATTGATGAGAACAATGACATCATCCTGTATGATACCCGCACCAACACCGTAAGTCCTATTGAAAATGACTCAAACGAGTTGGAGTGTTACCCCGGATGGTCAGCCGACGGACGTACCCTCTATTACGTATCGGCCCATTATGAAGGCGAGTTCGGACCAGGCAGGGAGACTCAGTTGTTCCTGGACAGAAAGCAGCTGCACTTTAACCTGTACAGCAAATCCTTTGATCCCGAGACCCGCGTCTGGGGTCCCAAGCAACTTCTTTACGATGCCGTTGCAACCGACAGCAGCATGACCTGGCCCCGCGTATCACCCGACGGACGATGGATGGTCTGCTGCGTAAGCACTCATGGAATTTTCCCGCTTGACCAGATAGCATCGGATTTTGTCCTGTTTGACCTCAAGGACAACACATACAGGTATATCGATGAGATAAACAGCCAATACGCCGAAAGTTTCCACTGCTGGTCATCGAACGGAAAATGGATGCTGTTCAGTACCCGCCGCGAGGATGGTGTGCATACCCGCCTCTATTTCAGCCATATTGATGAGCAGGGACATTTCTCCAAACCAATGGCACTGCCCCAGCGTGACCCGGAGTTCAACCGCGAGTTCCTGAATGCGTTCAACATACCGGAACTCATGAAAGAGCCCGTACACATTACGCCCAGACAGTTCGCATCATTCATATCCAGTACTGAAGCGACCAGATCAAACTATGAACCTAGGAAAGGCGAATAAAATACAGGCAATTATGGCAAAGACCCGCTGGATCCCGCCCGTTGTATTATGTGTCTTATTGTTCTTTATTTCACATGAATTCATCTACGGGGTCGAAGAGAAATCCCTGTTTGTCTATGACCTGTTCTGGCTGAAGGATTTCCTCTGCAAGCCGTCGGGAATCCTGTCATGCTGCAGCATGTTTTTCATCCAGTTCCTGCATATTCCATGGCTGGGCACCCTGATATGGATTATACTGCTTATCCTGTCGGCCGAACTCACCCGCATTGTATACAGGATACCGGTCAGCCTTTCGGCACTGGCCTATATTCCGGCTGCCATATTCGTATCCTACAACATGTCGGTAGGTTATGCTATTTACCTTATCACCCTGCAGGGCTTTTTCTTCATACCGGTGCTGGGATATCTGTGGGCACTTCTTACGGTAGTTGTACTCAGAAAATTCCGTAACCCGGTCAGGCTGGCCATACTTTTTGTCATCTGGGGGTTTGCCGGATATTACGTAGCCGGTTTCTACTCACTTGCCGGTATTGTGGCCGCCTGCGTGGACACCATGTTTTCAGACCGCAGCAGGTCATGCCGCCTGGCTGCATTGGCCGGCACAGTCATACCGTTGCTGCTTGCACCGGTTGCGTTCTTGGGAACCACCACATACAATCTCTCAAACGGATGGATAATAGGCCTGCCCGAGAAGGATTTCGGAATAGCCCCCCTGAAGATGCAGTTCCCGCTCATGCTGGCAATGGCACTTGCAGTCATAGCCCCCATGTACAAATTCCTGAGCCGTCTGTCAAGTAGGAAGGCTCCGATGATAATACAGACCGCCGCCCTTGCCCTGTTCATCGCCATACCGTCAGTGTTCTGGTTCAGGGATGATACTTTCAAGGCGGAATCAGGCATGATCCATGCTGCAAACAACCAGGAATGGAAGGAAGCCGTAGACATATTTGAGGAACTGCAATCCAAACATGCCGATGATCCCACATGGCAGCCCACCCGTGTTCTGGTTCTGCTGAAGGATCTGGCACTGATAAAGACAGGACAGGAATCTGAACGCTCCTACTCTTTTGAGAACGGAAGCCGGATGCAGAACAATGACTGTATCGTACCTATGTCATTCCAGATAGGAAAGATACTCTATCTGAATTACGGTCTGCCCGGTATATGCAACAGATGGTGCAGCGAGGAGACAGTCCTGTTCGGCCGGAACTATATGACATACAAGTATCAAAGCATCATTGCCATATTGTTCAATGACACCAATCTTTCCAGAGAATACCTGAATATTCTCAAAAAGACCCTTTTCTACCGCAAATGGGCGATAGAACAGTTAAAGCTATGCGATAATCCGGGTCTGACCGCACAGACCAAGCCATATGACACGATTCTGCAGTTGATGTGTTACGATGACATCATAACCTCCGATTCTGAAGGATGCGAATCATTCCTGGCAAGGCATTTCAACGGCCCCAAACCCCGCAGAGCCACACCTCTTTATGACCGCGTAGCCCTGTTCTTTGCAATGGACAGCAAGGATTCGGACCTTTTCTGGGCAAGATTCATGGCCTTCCTGGATTCAAACCCCGCATCCACGGTAGGAAAATACTATCGCCAGGCCGCATATCTTTTCAGCGTCATCAACAAAAGCAGCACCCTTGAGACGCTTCCCTTTGATGACACCACAAAGGAACTCTTCAGCGAATTCATGGAGAAGGCGTTCAAAGTAGGAAACGTAAGTCTTGAAGAGGCTCGCCAAGCCTTTCCGGCCAATCTGAGACATACCTACTACTTCTATTTCTATTACGTAAACGAGCTGCAAATGTTTTGACCCATATGAAGAATAGAATACTGTATCTCTGCTCACTGGCATTTCTGGCAGCATGCACCGGCATACCGGAAAACTGTTCCAAAGGCACAGATGCCGACATATTCCCGGATTACACGGATATAACGGTTCCCGTGAACATTGCCCCGACCAATTTCCTCATCCAGGATAATGCCGACAGATACCTTACCATTCTGGAGTCAGGCAACCGGACAGTCAGGGTAAAGGGAGAGAAAGTGCGCATCCCCATCCGCAAATGGAGAAAACTCACCTCACAGGGCAACATAACCGTAACCGTCTATGAACAAAAGGACGGAAGTTGGGTCAGGATGAATCCGTTCATGATCAATGTGGCCGATGAGATAGACTCCTACCTGTCATATCGTGTCATTTCGGCGCTGTACGAGTCATACAACCGTCTGTCAATCAACCAGCGCAACCTCACCAACTTCAAGGAGAAAGTTGTGTACGCCAATTCGATGGCTTCAAAGGGCGAGGATACCCAATGCATAAACTGTCACAGTTTCAAGAACTGGCGTACGGACAACATGCAGTTCCATATACGTCAGTATCTGGGAGGAACTATCATGTACAGGAACGGCAAACTTCAGAAACTGAACCTCAAGACTGATTCCACTCTGTCTGCAGCAGTCTATCCTTCATGGCATCCCACCCATGATTATATAGCATACTCCAACAACAAGACCATGCAGAATTTTCACACCAGCCACACAAACAGAATCGAGGTGTTTGATGAGTTCAGCGACCTTATCCTGTACAATCTGGCCGATAATTCCGTAAGCATCATTGAGAATGATCCCGATGAGTTTGAATGCTATCCGTCATGGTCACCCGACGGCAAGACCCTGTTTTATGTCTCAGCCAACCTGGGCAGCCTTAAGGAAGCCAACCGCAAGAACAGCACCATAATCGCCAACTCGAACGGTACTTTCAAATACAGTCTGTACGCAAAGGACTTTGATCCCGACACCAGGACATGGGGAAAGAAAAGGATGTTTTATGATGCCGCCGCCCTGGACAGCAGCATTACATGGCCAAGGGTTTCGCCCGACGGCCGCTGGTTACTGTGCTGTCTGAGCACTCACGGAGTATTTCCTCCCAACCAGGATGTATCGGACCTGATAATCTTTGACCTCAAGAACGGAACCCGCAGATATGCCGACGAACTGAACAGCAGCAAATCAGAGAGTTATCACACCTGGTCCAGCAACGGTAAATGGGTGGTAATAAGTTCCCGCCGTGAAGACGGACTCCACACACGTCCCTACTTTGCGCATTTAAACAGTGACGGGACATTCACCAAACCCTTCATGCTACCCCAGAAAGACCCGGAGTTCATGCGTAAGTTCATGTACTCATTCAATATACCTGAGTTTACGATAGAACCCGTCAGGGTTTCTGCCAGGAAACTGGCATCGTTCGTAAAGAGCACTGATGCTTCACCTGTTTCATTTGAACAAAAAAGAGGAGAATGAAAAGAGTTCATATATATATAGGAATAATCGCAGCATTGTTCTGTCTGACCAGGTCATTGCCGGCCTGTGCCGTTGATGATCAGGGCCGATTCGTACTGGTAATAGACGCCGGTCACGGAGGCAAGGACCCCGGAGCGGTAAACGGCAAGAACCAGGAGAAGAGCATAAACCTGAACGTGGCCCTCAAGATGGGTAAACTCATTGAGGAGAACTGCAAGGACGTAAAGGTAATCTACACCCGCAAGACCGATGTGTTCGTAGAGTTGTACAAACGTGCCGACATAGCCAACAAGGCCGGAGCAGACATGTTCATATCCATTCACACCAACTCGGCCAAGAGCAAAGCCGCCAACGGCGCCGAGACCTATCTGCTGGGTGTTGAGGAGAACCGGACCAGCGCCAACCTGAACGCCGCACTTGAGGAGAACAAGGCCATCCTCCTGGAGAATGACTATGAAGCCCATTACGAAGGCTATGATCCCAACAGCCCCGAAAGCATGATCATCTTTGAGTTCATGCAGAACGAGTATCAGAAGGAGAGCCTCAAAATGGCGCAGTTCACCCAGAACCAGATGATAACCTCAGCCAAGCGCCCTGACCGCGGCGTTCATCAGGCCGGATATCTGGTATTGTGGAAGAGCACCATGCCCAGTATACTGATTGAACTTGGATTCATATCAAACGACGCCGAGTGCAAGTATCTGGTATCACAGAAAGGTGTCGATGAGATGTCGCAAAGTCTCTACAAGGCATTCTGCGAGTATCTGGACTATCACAACAAACTGCTTGAGAAAGCCGTTCCCACGGCACAGGCCATAGGAAACAAGGGGGCCGACAGGGAACTGCCTGTATATAAGGTACAGTTCATGAGCCTTAAAAACCCCCTCAAGAAGAATGACAAACGCCTCAAGGCTTATGCCAGTGTCAACTACTATGAAGAGGGTGGCATGTGTAAGTACACCTGCGGTGACACCACTGACTTTGATGCTATCCAACAGACGAAGAAGGAGGTCCAAAAAAAGTATAAGGACGCGTTCGTAATTGCCGTCTATGAAGGCAAAAAAATCAGCGTAAAAGAGGCTCAGCAAATTAGCCAAAAATTCAAATAATATACCTAAATTATACACACTCTGAAAGCGCCATATTTAGATTTAGTCTAAATATGGCGCTCTTTCGTTTTTAATTCTTCTCAATATGCAATCTCGTATCAGAACGCGTTAAAAAAGGATGAAGCAGGCCTCAAAATAGGACTCGTTTCAGAGTTATCAACAGGTTAACCATCTGATTTTCAAAGGCATACTAAAAGTCAATAGGCTGTTTTCAACTTTTTTAATAGGTTTTTCCAAGAACCTGATTGACAGCTTTTTACAAAAGTCAAAATTTTTGGGTAAAGGAACCGGTTTGTTTTATTGGAATAAGATTGTCAACTTTGCAAAGCAGTTGATGGAAAGACACCGAATAGTCCGACCCAACCAGCCAGAAAAATGACAGGGACTGAACTTAAAAACCAATGGAGCTTATGCCTGGATTTCATCCGGGATAATGTATCGAAAGCAGTTTTCGATACGTGGTTCTCTGTAACAGAACCGGTATCATTGGAAAACGGTGAACTCCTTATCCAAATCCCCAGCCCGTTCGTATATGAGTACCTTGAGCAGAACTGCCTTGACGTAATAAAGGCGGCTCTCACAAAGGTCTTCGGCAAAGGTACCAAATTGGCTTACAGCATCCTTACCGATAAGGAGAACAACATCAGCCAGAACGTAAGTTCAGCCGATACCTTATATAATATCAAGGGTACTGCCGAAATCGGCAACAAAGCTCCGTCCGTAACAGACGCCCCGCTGGTTCAGGATCTCAATCCGCAACTGGATCCCAATTACAGTTTTGACAACTTTGTTGAGGGTATCAGCAACAAGCTTGCACGTACAGCCGGTGAAACCATCGCACTCAATCCTGCAGGCAGCGCGTTCAACCCTCTGTTCATATACGGTTCATCCGGCGTGGGCAAGACACACCTGGCTACTGCCATCGGCCGCAGAGTAAAGGAACTCCACCCTGAAAAGAGAGTCCTGTACGTATCGGCCCACCTGTTCATGGTTCAGTACACAGATGCTGCCAGAAACAACACTGTAAATGACTTCATCCATTTCTATCAGTCAATTGACGTACTGATAATTGATGACATGCAGGAACTGTCCGGATACACCAAGACGCAGAACACATTTTTCCATATATTCAACTATCTGCACCTTAACCACAAGCAGCTCATCATGACGAGCGACCGTCCTCCCAAGGATATGAAAGACCTTGAGGAGCGTCTGATCACCCGCTTCAAATGGGGCTTGGTGGCTGAGTTGGAGCGTCCGGACCTGAATCTTCGTAAGGATATACTTCGCGACAAGACAAGACGCGACGGTATCACTTTCCCGGAGCCGGTAATTGATTACATAGCCGATAAGGTTAGGGATAACGTTCGTGACCTGGAGGGTGTGATTGTTTCTCTCATGGCATATTCTACAATCTACGGCAAGGAGGTTGACCTGAATCTTACCCATGAGGTGATAGACAAGAGCCAGCATCACGAGCAGAAACCCATCACAATTGAATCAATTATCACAAAAGTCTGCGATTATTATAACATCGACGAGACATCCGTACAATCCAAATCACGCAAGCATGAGATTGTTCAGGCAAGACAGATAAGCATGTATCTGGCCAAGAAGTACCTGGATTTCTCAACCTCAAAGATCGGAGCATATATCGGAAAGCGTGATCATGCCACAGTTCTGCACGCCTGCAATATGGTTCGTGACCAGATTCAGGTAGACAAGAACTTCAAGGCCGATATGGAAAATATCGAAAGCGGTCTGCGCTGCTGAGTCTTGAGGTGTACAAGTTGATTAAAGCGGTGATTCTGTCACCGCTTTTTTGTATTTATACAGTTTCCTTTCAAAACAATCAGTCACGCCCAAAACAACGCCCGATTATCCGTTTTGGAAAACTTTTTCAGTTTTCAAAAATCGTATCTGGCTGTTTATCTGCAATATAACTCTGCAAAACGGAAAACTTGCGTCTTGATGTGAATTTATTTTTTGCAAACATTAGTTTTTATCGGACACATTAATTACATTTGTAAGGCTGTTGCCGATCTCCCCGATCGGCCTGTACCCTGCGCAAACATCAAACAAGTATATTATAAATGGACGACAAAAAACTAACCTACACTTTCGATGAGGCGTTCAAGGCCTCAGTGGACTATTTCGGAGGTGACGAACTTGCAGCCAAAGTCTGGGTGAACAAGTACGCAGTAAAAGACTCCTTCGGTAAAATTTACGAGAAGACTCCCGATGACATGCACTGGCGTATAGCCAATGAGATTGCACGCGTGGAGAAAAAGTACAAGAACCCCATGACTGCAGCCCAGCTTCACGACCTGCTCAAGGGATTCAAGTATATCGTTCCGCAGGGAAGCCCCATGACGGGTATCGGCAACAATTATCAGATTGCCTCACTTTCCAACTGTTTCGTAATAGGAAACGAAGGCTCGGCTGACTCTTACGGTGCAATCATGAAGATTGACGAGGAGCAGGTGCAGCTGATGAAACGCCGTGGCGGTGTGGGTCATGACCTTTCTGACATTCGTCCCAAAGGATCTCCCGTAAAGAACTCGGCACTCACTTCAACAGGACTGGTTCCTTTCATGGAGCGCTTCTCAAACTCCACCCGTGAGGTTGCACAGGACGGCCGCCGCGGAGCCCTGATGCTGAGCGTATCAATCAAGCACCCTGATTCAGAGTCATTCATTGATGCCAAGATGGAGAGCGGCAAGGTTACCGGCGCCAACGTATCGGTCAAGATTGACGATGAATTCATGAAGGCCGCCATCGAGGGCCGCAAATATACCCAGTGCTACCCGATTGACGCCAAGAAGCCCTTATACAAGAAGGAGATCGATGCCAGCGAACTCTGGAAAAAGATAGTTCACAACGCATGGAAATCGGCCGAACCCGGCGTACTGTTCTGGGACACCATCCTGCGCGAGTCTGTTCCCGACTGCTACGCAGACCTGGGTTTCCGCACCGTCAGCACCAACCCCTGCGGCGAGATTCCTCTCTGCCCGTATGACAGCTGCCGTCTGCTGGCCATCAACCTCTACTCATACGTAAAGAACCCGTTCACCCCCAAGGCCAAGTTTGACTTTGACCTCTTCAAGAAGCATGTGGCCATTGCACAGCGTATCATGGACGATATCATCGACCTGGAGATTGAGAAGATTGACAAGATCCAGGCCAAGATTGCAAGTGACCCCGAGGATGACGAGACCAAGTATACCGAGAAACGCCTTTGGGAAAAGATAATGCGCAAGAGCACCATGGGCCGCCGTACCGGTGTGGGCATCACCGCCGAGGGCGATATGCTGGCCGCTATGGGACTCCGCTACGGTACCGATGAGGCCACTGAGTTTGCCGAGACAGTACAGCGCACTCTGGCACTTACCGCCTACCGTTCATCGGTAGAGATGGCAAAGGAGCGTGGCGCATTTGAGATCTTTGACTGGAAGCGCGAGCAGAAGAACCCGTTCATACTGCGTCTTAAGGAGGCCGATCCCCAGCTCTATGAGGACATGAAGAAATACGGTCGCCGCAACATAGCATGTCTAACCATCGCCCCCACCGGCACCGTAAGTCTTATGACTCAGACCACCTCAGGTCTGGAGCCGGTATTCATGCCTGTCTACAAGCGCCGCCGCAAGGTTAACCGCGACGATGAGAACGCCAATATCACCTTTACCGATGAGAACGGCGATGCATTCGAGGAGTTCATTGTTTTCCACCACAAGTTCGTGGAGTGGATGATTGTGAACGGCATCAACCCGGCACAGAAGTTCACCTCAGAGCAGGTAGACGAACTTGTTGCCCGCTCACCCTACTACAAGGCTACCGCCCAGGATGTTGACTGGGTCAACAAGGTCAAGATGCAGGGTGCCCTTCAGAAGTGGGTAGACCACTCCATCAGCGTTACAATCAACCTTCCCAACGATGTATCCGAGGAACTGGTCAACCAGCTCTACGTAGAGGCATGGAAGAGCGGATGCAAGGGCTGCACCGTATACCGCGACGGTTCACGTGACGGTGTCCTGGTGGACGCCAAGAGTGAAAAGAAGGCCGAAAAGGAAAAGAAGGATGGCAAGGAGCCTACCCTGGCACCTTGCGACTGCGAGCCCCGTCAGGTCATTGAGGTACGTCCGCGCATTCTTGAGGCTGATGTGGTACGTTTCCAGAACAACAAGGAGAAATGGGTGGCATTCGTGGGAATCCTGGATGGACGTCCATACGAGATATTCACCGGTCTGCAGGACGACGAGGAGGGTATTGTACTGCCCAAGACAGTCGAGAAGGGCTGGATAATCAAGAACATAGATGAGGAGGGCCGTAAACGCTACGACTTCCAGTTCACCAACAAACGCGGATACAAGGTTACCATCGAGGGCCTGTCCGAGAAGTTTGACAAGGAGTACTGGAACTACGCCAAGCTGATATCGGGCGTACTCCGTTACCAGATGCCTATTGACCTGTGCATCAAGCTCATCGGCTCACTTGACCTGGGTTCAGAGAACATCAACAACTGGAAAAACGGTGTGGAGCGCGCCCTTAAGAAATACGTCCAGGACGGCACCGCTGTAAAGGGCGAGAAATGCTCGGTTTGCGGAAGCGAGTCACTGGTATATCAGGAGGGCTGCCTCATCTGCAAGAACTGCGGATCATCACGTTGCGGATAAAAATGAAAATAAAAGAACAGACAATAACCCTTGACAGCCTGCGGTTCTACGCCTACCATGGTGCCGAACCGCAGGAGGCCATTGTCGGTGCCTGGTACACAGTTGACATCTGCATCACAGCCGATGCCACTCTTGCCATACAATCCGATGACTTGAGCGGAACTATCAACTATGCTCAAGTCGCTGAAGTCATCAAACAGCAGATGCAGATACGCTCCGCTTTACTTGAACATGTTGCGGGACGTATTACTCAGGCGCTACTTGATAGTTTCCCTGCGATTAATGCACTGACAATTAAAGTCTGCAAAGAAAACCCACCCGTCTGCGCTCCTTGCGCGGCTTCAGGGTTTATACTCGCTGTTGAGAGGTAACAGCAATCCCTCAGTGAGAATTTGGGGTATCAGTATCTGAAACTACGGCCCTACGGGCCTATCCCTCCCATCCCCAATAAGACGCTCTGGAAGGCGTGAGCAAGCTCCCACCTTCCAGAGCATCTTCTTGAGCACGGGCCCCTCCCTCTAACGCGCCGAGGGTGGCGACGGTTTCTGATACCGATACCCCAAATTCTTTCACTGAAGGATTGCTGTTACGCGCACCTTGGAGCCTTCTGCGGCGAGGGGGATTAAGTTTCCGGTGATCTCTTTACCGTCTATGGTTAATGATTTGATTCCGTGGGTGGCACCGTTAGGATTCTTGATTTCAATCTCGTAGGTTGCTCCACGGAACTTTCTGGTAACCTTGTATTCCTTCATATCGGGACTGATGCAGGGATCAATCTCAAGGCCGTTGTAAGTCGGCTTGATTCCCAGAATGAACTGGGTGATAGTGTACCAGTTCCAGGCTGCGGTACCGGTAAGCCAGGAGTTCTTGCCCTCGCCGGGACGGAATGCATCCTTACCCGCTACCATCTGGGAGTAGACGTAGGGTTCAACCTTATGCAGAGTCTGATCCTTGATGTAGGCAGGACAAATCTTGCGCCAGTATTCCATAGCAGCCTTTCCGTTACCACGGACAGTCTCGCCAATGATTACCCAGGGGTTGTTGTGGCAGAATATGCCGGCATTCTCCTTGTAGCCTGCGGGATAACTGGATATCTCGCCGTACTCGATATAGTATTTGGTGAACGCAGGGTTGTTCAGTACTATGCCGTGCTCTGAGTCAAGGCGCTCCTTGACGGAGTCAAGAGCCTTGTCGCAGAGGCCTTCCTTGAGGCCGATGCCCGCCATGGTGCACCAGCCGTTGGACTCAATGAAAATCTGGCCCTCCTCATTCTCGTGTGAGCCCACCTTACGTCCATAATAGTCATATGCACGCAGGAACCAATTGCCGTCCCAGCCGTATTTCTCGACAGCGGCAATCATAGCATCTATATGCTTCTGAGCACGGTCAGCCTCGGCATTCTTACCCAACTGACGGCAAAGTTCCACATAGTCACGGCCGCTGAATACAAACAGTCCGGCAATCATCAGGCTCTCGGCCTTGCTGCCCTCGGTCTTGTTCTCGGTGGTCTGGAAACTCTCGTCGGGATCATTTGAGAAACAGTTCAGGTTCAGGCAGTCATTCCAGTCGGCACGACCTATCAGAGGCAGACCGTGCGGGCCAAGGTTGTTGACTACATGGTCAAACGATATGGTCAGATGCTCAAACAGACTCTTCTCGCTGCCGGGCACGTTATCAAACGGAACCGGCTCATCCAATATGCTGAAATCACCTGTCTCGCGCAGGTAACCGCAAACGCCGAATATGAGCCACATGGGGTCGTCGTTGAATCCGCCGCCAATGCCGTCATTGCCGCGTTTGGTCAGGGGCTGGTACTGGTGGTAACAGCCGCCGTCGGCAAACTGGGTCGATGCAATATCGATTATGCGCTCGCGGGCACGCTCCGGAATCTGATGAACAAAACCTATAAGGTCCTGGTTGGAATCACGGAATCCCATGCCACGGCCAATACCGCTCTCAAAGAACGATGCGCTCCTGGAGAAGCAGAAGGTAATCATGCACTGGTACTGGTTCCAGATGTTGACCGTGCGGTCCAGGCGCTCATCGGCACTCTTGACCGAGAATATCTGAAGCAGGTTATCCCAGTACTGGCACAGACGCTTGAACTCGGCATCCACCTTGGCCGATGTATCCAGACGCGACAGGGTCTCACGGGCCATGCGCTTGTTGATGACGCCCTTGCTCTCCCACTTGTCATCCTGTGCGTTCTCCACATAACCCAGTACGAATATCAGGTCACGGCTCTCGCCCGGCCCCAGTTCAATCTCCAGGTAGTGTGATGCTATGGGTGACCATCCGTGGGCAACGCTACCGCGGGGCTTGCCCTCAAGCACTGCCTGGGGTGCATCAAACCCGTTGTACAGACCCAGGAATGATTCACGGTCGGTGTCAAAGCCCTGCACGGGAACATTTACCGAGTAGTATGCGTAGTGGTTGCGGCGCTCCTTGTATTCTGTCTTGTGATAGATTACCGAACCGTCTATCTCAACCTCACCGGTAGAGAAGTTGCGCTGGAAATTCTCCATGTCGGTCGATGCGTTCCAGAGGCACCACTCCTGGAAACTGAAGAGTTTCAGCTTCCTGGTCTTATCTGTGGTGTTTGTCAGCGTCAGTTTCTGGACCTCGGCCCAGGTCTTAAGGGGAACAAAGAAGAGCACCTTTGCGGTGACACCGTCCTTGCGGCCCTCAATAGAGGTATAGTTCATGCCGTGACGGCACTCGTAGAAATCAAGCGGAGTCTTGCAGGGTTTCCAGCCGGGATTCCAAACGGTGTCACCGTCCTTGATGTAGAAGTATCGGCCTCCCGCATCCATGGGCACGCCGTTGTAACGGTAGCGGGTTATGCGGCGGAACTTGGCATCCTTGCAGAAACTGTAGCCGCGGGCAGTATTTGAAATCAGTCCAAAGAAAACCTCGGTGCCCAGATAGTTGATCCAAGGCCACGGGGTGCAGGGATCGGTAATGACATACTCCCTGGCAGCATCATCGTAATGTCCGTATTCCTTAGCCATGGGGATCACTTCTTGATGGGGAACTTATATGCCAGGAATCCCATTATCACGGCAATGACTGCCGGAATCAGAGAGAAAAGTGACCATACCATGGTACGTACTGACTCGGTTACCGATGCCGGATCAATTGACATGTTGCCAAAGTCATCGGGAATCATGCGTGCGCCAGCCAGACCCAGCAGCAGAGCAATC
>JAFXMB010000095.1 GCA_017530735.1 Bacteroidaceae bacterium
CACCGTCCTTGCGGCCCTCAATAGAGGTATAGTTCATGCCGTGACGGCACTCGTAGAAATCAAGCGGAGTCTTGCAGGGTTTCCAGCCGGGATTCCAGACGGTATCACCGTCCTTTATGTAGAAGTATCGTCCGCCCGCATCCATGGGCACGCCGTTGTAACGGTAACGTGTGATACGGCGGAACTTGGCATCCATGCAGAAACTGTAGCCGCCTGCCGTATTTGAAATCAGTCCAAAGAAATCCTCGGTGCCCAGATAGTTTATCCAGGGCCACGGGGTGCAGGGATCGGTAATGACATACTCCCTGGCAGCAGCATCATCGTAGTGTCCGTATTCCTTAGCCATAGGGTTACTTCTTGATGGGGAACTTAAATGCCAGCAGTCCCATTATCACGGCAATGACTGCAGGAATCAGAGAGAACAGTGACCAAACCATGGTACGTACCGACTCGGTGACCGATGCCGGATCAATTGACATGTTGCCAAAGTCATCCGGAATCATGCGTGCACCTGCCAGACCCAGCAGCAGGGCAATCAGGGAACCTGATATCGCACCGCCCAGTTTCTGAGCCATTGTGCCCGATGAGAATATGAGTCCTGTCGATGATGTTCCGAACTTTTCGGTTGCAAAGTCAGCCACATCGGCATACATTGACCAAAGCAGAGGTGAGTAGAGACCTACGCCCACCGAGGTGAGGATAACCACTGCTACCATCAGCCAGATGTACCTGGGATTCATCGGAATAAAGAAGAACACAACCGAGAATACCACACATATAACTGCGGCCCATACAAAAGCCATATGCTTGGAGCCCACCCATTTGGTGAATCTGGGCGACAAACCGCCGAATATCATGCATGTAACCTCACCGAACGCCATAAGTACCGTATAGTTTATGATAAGTCCACCCACGGTGACATCACCTCCCAGGCAGTAAGATATCATATAACCGGCAACTGCATAACGGAATCCGTTAAAGAAGTTGGTGCACAGTCCAATCAGTGTCAGGTATATCCAGGGTTTGTTCTTGAACAGGTCAACAAACTGGCTGAATGAATATTTCTCGGCCCTGACGGGTTTGAGACGCTCCTTGGTCATCAGACCGCAGGCCAGTGTCATGGCGGCGGCAATGATGCCGAATACGGCACCCAGTACTGCATACTGGTGTGCATCGGTTCCGCCTACCATCTTCTGCAGGTAGGGGAATGAGAGCAGGGTGATGAAACCCATTGCGTATGCACCTACCATACGGTATGATGAGAACTGGTTCTTCTCATTGTCATCATCAGTCATTACGCCAAGCAGTGAGCCGTAAGGTACGTTGACTGCAGTATAGACTGCCATCATGAGCAGATAGAGCACATATGCATAGACGCGCTTGCCGGCGGGGCCCAGGTCAGGTGTATAAAGCAGCAGGGCGAATATCAGGCCGAAAGGAATGGCGCCGAATATGAGCCACGGGCGGTAAGTGCCCCACTTGGACTGTGTACGGTCGGCCAGACTGCCCATAACGGGGTCAGTGACCACATCAAACAGACGTGCAATGAGCATCAGCGCCGCAGCATCGGCAAAGGTAAGACCAAAGACATTTGTAAAAAACAAGGGGAAAGCAATGGACATGATTTTCCATGTAATACCACCGGCAGCAGCATCGCCAAGGGCGTATGCTATCTTTTCCCGGACTGTAGGTTTGTTGTAACTCATAAGTGAATCAATAAGGTTAGTTTATCTTAGTAATTTGTCTATTTCATACATTTCATCGGCAGTGAACACGGTGTTGTTGACGGCCTTGATATCGGTCAGAATCTGTTCAGGAGAACTTGCTCCCACCAGGACCGATGTCACCGTAGAATCCTTGAGCAGCCATGCCAGCGCCATCTCGGAGAGTGTCTGAGAGCGCGCAGCGGCCATATCGTTCAGGCGCTGGAGTTTGGATACCATATCCATGGTCAGCACCTCTTTTTTGAGGAAATGGTTGCGGGCCATCCTGGAATCGGCCGGAATACCCTTAAGGTAACGGTCCGACAGAAGTCCCTGATTCAACGGTGAAAAGGCGGTAAATCCCACTCCGGCATCATAGCACTTGTCAAGGATTCCGCTCTCCTGCACCCTGCGGTCCATCATATTGAAACGGCCCTGGTAGATCAGGCACGGAACATCACGCTCCCTGAGGTAACTGAAGCAGAAATCCAGGGTCTCAACCGGATAGTTTGATATGCCCACATACAACGCCTTGCCCTGACGGACAATGTCCACAAGAGCCTGCATGGTCTCATCAAGGGGAGTTTCAGGATCATAGCGGTGTGAGTAGAACAGGTCCACATAGTCCAGACGCATGCGCTTGAGGCTCTGGTCCAGACTGCTCATAAGGTACTTTCTGGAACCCCATTCGCCGTATGGGCCGGGCCACATGTCATAACCCGCCTTTGTGGTGATGAACAGTTCATCACGGTAGGGACGGAAAGAAAGGTCCATCATGCGGCCCAGATTCTCCTCGGCAGTGCCGTATTCGGGACCGTAATTGTTAGCCAGATCAAAGCAGGTTATTCCGTTGTCAAAAGCGCACCGGGCAGTGGCATGAGCCTTGTCAAAGTCATCCACACTGCCAAAATTGTGCCAGAATCCCAAAGACACTGCGGGCAGTTTCACCCCGCTGCGTCCGCATCGGATATACGGCATACGCCCGTCATAACGGGTATCGGCCGCTTTGTAATCAAGCTCTTCGGACATTACTTGACAACAATGGGTTTATACTTGGGAACCAACAGTTTCATTATTGTCCATCCTATCAGATAGGCTACGGCACAGATGCAGAATACAATCATGTAACCTGCCTCCTTGCCCTCAAAGCCCAGGAATGAGAATGCCGATCCCAGTGCGGCGCTCTTGGTAAAGAGCATACCTGCACCCTTGTTGATCATGAACGATGCCAGACCGCCCATTGTGGTACCCACACCTGTGATTGTTCCGATGGTTGATTTGGGGAACATGTCACCGATGGTTGAGTAGAGGTTAGCCGACCATGCCTGATGTCCGGCACCGGCCAGACCGATGATGATGGCGGGGAACCATGCGCTGTACTTGCCCAGAGGCTGTGCAAAGAGAGCCAGCAGCGGGAAGAAAGCAAATATGAGCATAGCCTTCATACGGCCTGAATAAGGTTCCATACCCTTCTTCTCTACAAAGAACTTGGGCAGGTAACCGCCGCCTATGCTTACCACGGTCACAATCAGATAGAGAACAAAGATAAGCAGAATAGCCTCCTTGGAGTCTGAGCGGTAGCCGTACTGGTCGCTGAAGTAAGCGGGAGCCCAGAACAGGAAGAACCACCACACGCCGTCGGTAAAGAACTTACCGCATATGAAAGCCCATGTCTGACGGAAGGTAAAGCACTTGAAGAAAGGTATTGACTTCTCCTCCTTGGCAGCAGCCTGGGCGGCCTGGGCGGCAGCCAACTCGGCAGCGTCATCCTGGTGAATATACTCCAGCTCGGCCTGGTTCACAAACCTTGACTTCTCAGGTTTCTGATAGAGTCCGAACCAGAAGAACATCCATATAAAGCCCAGCGCACCTATGATGATGAACGCCATCTCCCAGCCCCACTTGGCGGCCAGAAGCGGAATGCAGGCGGGAGCAGCCAGAGCGCCCACCGACGCACCTGCGTTGAATATTGAAGTTGCAAAAGCACGGTCCTTCTTGGGGAAGTATTCGGCTGTAACCTTGATGGCTGCGGGGAAGTTACCCGACTCACCCAGGGCCAGCACCGCACGGCAGAACATGAACATATATACCGATACGGTCGATATGAGCAGGACTATATCGGCCGAATTCTTTGCGGCCTCCATTGATTCCACACCTACCCATTTCAGAGCGGCCCATCCGCAGGCAGCATGCATGCAGGCACCCACCGACCAGATGAAAATGGCCCAAAGATAACCTTTACGGGTACCCAGCCTGTCAATAAACTTGCCACTGAAGAGGCAGGCTACCGCATAGAAAATGGAAAAGAAACCCGTTATGCTTCCGTACTGGCTGTCGGTCCAATGGAAATCGGCCGAAATAAAGTCTTTCCAGGTTAGTGAAAGCACCTGACGGTCCAGGTAATTGACTGTTGTGGCCACAAACAGGAGGGCGCACAGCCACCAACGGAAATTAGTCATCCGCTGGGCTTTTGATTCTGAGTTGTTTGACATATGAATTAAAGGTTAGTTATTCGGTGTAATAAACGCGCTTTACGCGGATTGAAACGGTCGATATTATCTCATAAGGAATGGTTCCCAGAATATCCGAAAGGATGTGTACCGGCAGGTTGGGGCCGAAAATCTCGACCGTGTCACCCTCCTGGCACTCAATGTCCGTGACATCGATCATGCATACGTCCATGCAGATGTTGCCCACATAGTAAGCCTTCTGTCCGTTCACAAGGCAGTATGCATTGCCGTTGCCCAGATGGCGGTCCAGTCCGTCGGCATAACCTATAGGTATGGCGGCTATGCGTGAATGCTTGGTTATCTTGCCCTTACGGCTGTAGCCCACAGTCTCGCCCTTGTCCAGTTCACGAATCTGAAGTATGGTGGTCTTAAGCGTGCATACAGTCTCAAGCGGCTGGTTGTCAATAGGATTGATACCGTACAGACCCAGGCCCAGACGGACCATGTCATAATGTACATCCGGGAAACGCTCAATTGCGGCGGAATTGCAGATATGCCGCAGGATATGGTGCTTGAACGCAGCCTGCAGTTCATCGGCAGCCTTATTGAAACGCTCTATCTGAAGTTTGGTGAAATCATCAAAATCGGGACTGTCACTGCCCACAAAGTGTGAGAATACCGAACACGGTATGACTGCGGTCTGTCTCTGCAGGCGGTGAACCAGTTCAGGCATATCCTCGGGAGCAAATCCCAGACGGTGCATGCCGGTATCTATCTTAATATGTATGGGGAAGTTTGTTACACCGTTGTGCTCGGCGGCACGGATAATCATATCCAGCAGGTGGAAACTGTAGACCTCGGGCTCCAGTTTGTAGTCAAACAGCGTACCGAACGATGTCCGCTCGGGATTCATCACCATAATGCTGGTGGTGATGCCCGCCTTGCGCAGTTCGGCACCCTCATCGGCCACAGCCACAGCCAGATAATCTACCTGACGGTCCTGAAGGGTCTTGGCCACCTCAATGGCACCTGAACCGTAGGCCGATGCCTTAACCATGCATATGATTCCGGTCTCAATCCTGAGCATACCGCGATAGCGGTCCAGATTGTCGGCCAGAGCCTGAAGATTGACCTCAAGGATAGTCTCGTGAACCTTCAGTTCCAGACGTTCCGAAATCCGGTCAAACTCATACGGACGGGCGCCCTTGATAAGGATTATCTCATTGTGGAACATCTTCATCAGATCTGACTTCAGGAAATCGTCAGTTGTCTTGAAGAAATACTTCTCAGGTACGTCAAAACGCTTCTTCTCAGATGAGATGTCATCACCTATTCCTATAAGTTTGGTTATGCCGCGGCTCTCCACCAACTGGGCCACCCTGCGGTACAGTTCATGCACCGACCAGCCCGACTGCAGTATATCCGACAGAATCAGAGTGCGGCTGCGGGACTTGTCATCCTGACGGCGCGCCATGAAGTCAAGCGCAATACCCAGTGAAGATATATCGGAGTTGTAACTGTCATTGATCACAATACAGCCCTGGTTGCCGTCCTTAACCTCAAGTCTCATGGCAAGAGGTTCCAGAGTTGCCATACGCTCGGTAATCTTCTCTGGCGGAACCATCAGATAGATGCAGACCGCCAGGCAGTGCAGGGCATCCTCAATGGACGCGTCGTCAATGAACGGAATCGTAAATTTGTTCTCCAGTCCAATATAACGATAGGTAATCTCGGTCGATGCCTCTCCCTTTACAACCGATGATATATACAGCGGCTTGTCCTGGTTCTTGCGTGACCACGCAATCTCACGGGCGGTTATGATGGATTTGTCAACGCAACTCTGGATAAGGTCATTGTCACAGTTGTATATCACCACGTCGCAGTCCTGGAACAACCTCAGTTTCTCAATGCACTTGTCCTGCAGTGACTGGAAGTTCTCCTGATGGGCCAGTCCTATGTTGGAGAGCACGCCGATGGTAGGCTTGATGATCTTCCACAACTGGCGCATCTCATCCTTCTTGGATATACCGGCCTCGAATATACCTATCTCGGACTGCTTGTTGAGCAGCCATACCGACAGGGGTACGCCTATCTGTGAATTGTAACTCTTGGGTGAACGCGTAACCGCATAATCAGGCTCCAGCAACTGATAGAGCCACTCCTTTATCATGGTCTTGCCGTTACTTCCGGTAACGCCTATTACAGGGATGTCAAAACTCTTGCGGTGCTCTGCGGCAAGAGTCTGCAGGGCTGCAAGAGTGTTCCTTACCAGCAGGAAATTGGACTCCTTGTAGTTATCCATGTCATCGGGAAGATAACTTACCACAAAATTCCTTACTCCGCGGTTGTACAGTTCGCGGATGTAGTTATGGCCGTCGTTGCGGCGTGTGACCAGTGCAAAGAAAAGGGTTTCGGCGGGGAAACAGAGGGACCGGCTGTCTGTCAGGAGCCATGATATCCTGGCCGGGCAGAAACCGTGTCTTTCGGCCCCCGTCATAAGGACAATATCATCGATTGAATATGTCATTTTTGCTTAGTAAATTTCCGGTTTGCCAAAGATAATCATTATTTGCGTCACCATATTAAAAAAGACAATATATAGATAAAAAGACTTTATATTCGTACTAATTTGGTACATTTGCCGTTTGAACAACAAAACAGAGAGGATGCAGACAGCCCAGGAGGAACAACCAATAGTCAACCTGCTCAAAACCATTGACTCTCCCGACGATCTTAAGAAACTGAGTCCGGAGCAGTTACCACAGGTTTGCGATGAGCTCAGACAGATGATAATTGACGAGCTTTCGCAAAACCCCGGCCATTTCGGTTCCAGTCTGGGCACTGTCGAGTTGACCGTTGCCCTGCACTATGTCTTCAATACTCCCGATGACCGTATCGTATGGGATGTAGGGCATCAGGCCTACGGCCACAAGATCCTTACCGGCCGGCGTGACCGTTTCTGCACCAACCGCAAACTGGGCGGACTGCGCCCCTTCCCGTCGCCCGACGAGAGCCCTTACGACACCTTTACCGCAGGACACGCATCCAACTCCATATCGGCTGCGCTCGGAATGGCTGTGGCCGATAAGCGCAACGGCAATTCATCCCGCCGTGTAGTGGCCGTGATAGGCGATGGTGCCATGAGCGGAGGCCTTGCATTCGAGGGCATAAACAACGCGTCAATAACCGACAACGACCTGCTCATAATCCTGAACGACAACAACATGAGTATATCGCAGAGCGTTGGCGGTATGCGCAGCTACCTGACACAGCTTCAGACATCACGCTCATACAACAAGTTCCGATACTACGTGTCAAGGGCATTGGACAAACTGGGACTAATGACCGATCAGCGCCGACGCAACATCATACGACGTAACAACCGCATCAAGATAAAGCTCACCCATCAGAACAACATGTTCGAGGGTATGGATATCCGATATTTCGGGCCCGTGGACGGGCATAACGTCCAGAACCTGGTACGTATCCTGAGTAACATCAAGAACATGCACGGCCCCAAACTGCTGCACATAAAGACTGTCAAGGGCAAGGGCTACGAGCCGGCCGAGAAAGACTCGGCCATCTGGCACGCCCCCGGACTCTTTGACAAGGTCACCGGCGAGCGCATAGTACGCAGCGGTACCGGCCAGCCGCCACTGTTTCAGGACGTATTCGGCGAGACTCTGCTTGAGCTCATGCGTGAGAACTCAAAGATAATAGGCATAACTCCCGCCATGCCCATAGGATGCAGCATGGATATCCCCATGAAGGTATATCCCGACCGCTGTTTTGATGTGGGCATTGCCGAAGGACACGCCGTGACATTCTCAGGCGGTCTGGCCAAAGAGGGCATGATGCCTTTCTGCAATATCTACTCATCGTTCATGCAGCGTGCATATGACAATATCATTCATGATGTGGCCATACAGAAACTCAACGTGGTCATCTGCCTGGACCGTGCCGGTCTGGTAGGTGAAGACGGCCCCACCCACCACGGAGCCTTTGATCTGGCGTTCCTGCGCCCCATCCCCAACCTGACCATCGCATCGCCGTATGACGAGATAGAGTTGCGCAACCTCATGTACACCGCCCAACTCCCCGATCAGGGACCTTTTATTATCCGATACCCGCGCGGCCGCGGCATCCTGTCTGACTGGCGCAAGCCACTGGAGCCCATTGTCATCGGCACCGGACGTAAGATAAAGGAGGGCGATGACGTTGCGGTACTCTCCATCGGCCCCATAGGCAACCTGGCCGAGAATGCCATTGAGACCTGGGAGAAAGAGAGCGGAAAGACTGCCGCCCTTTACGACATGCGCTTCCTCAAGCCCATTGACACCTCCATACTCAGGGAGGTTGCAAAGAAATTTGACCGTATCATAACAATCGAGAACGGTGCGGTGACCGGAGGACTTGGCACCGCAGTAGTTGAATATATGGCCGACAACGGCTATACACCTGTTATAAAACGTATGGGACTGCCCGACCGTTTCATCGAGCACGGTTCCACACCTCAGCTTCTGCATCTCTGTCACATTGACGAAGATGCCATCATCAGCACACTCAGTGAACTGACTTCAGAACCACAAAAAACTGACAAATGAAAATCGTTATTGCAGGAGCAGGAAATGTAGGTATCCACCTGGCAAAATTGCTGGCAGGCGAGAACCAGGACATCACTCTCATTGACGAGAGTCCCGAAAAACTGGCCCGTCTGGATTCCAGCTTTGACCTGCTCACAATCCAGGAATCTCCTGTTTCGCTCCATGGCCTGAAAGAGGCCGGCGCAGGCAGTGCAGACCTGTTCGTGGCTGTAACAACCGATGAGAGCCGCAATATCATATCCGCCCAACTGGCCCACTATCTTGGAGCCAAAAAGACGGTGGCCAGAATCAACAACTATGAATATCTCCAGCCCAAGAACATGGAGTATTTCAACAGCATCGGACTTGATTCACTCATCTACCCGGAACTTCTGGCAGCCAAGGATATCGTTGACGGAATGAAACTCAGCTGGATACGTCAGTGGTGGGAATTTGCCGGCGGTGCCCTGGTAATGATGGGTATCAAACTGCGCGACAACGCCCAGATCCTGAACAAGCCGCTGGCCCAACTCGGCAAGGAACTCCCCTACCATATCGTAGCTATCCTGCGTGAAGGCGAGACTATCATCCCGAGCGGTAACGACACCATGCAGGCCGGTGACCTGGTCTATTTCATGACCATGAAGAAGCATATCCCCCATATCCGCAAGATTGCCGGTAAAGAGGAACTGCCCGATGTACGCGACGTCATAATCATGGGCGGAAGCCGAATAGCAGTCCGTACCGCACAGCTTATGCCGGACTACATGAAACTCAAGATTATTGAGAGCGACATGGAACGCTGCGAGCGCCTAACCGAACTCTGTGACGACAAGGTCATGATAATAAACGGCGACGGACGTGATCCCAGCCTGCTCATGAGTGAGGGCATAGAACATACCGAGGCATTCGTGGCACTGACCGACAACTCCGAGACCAACATCCTGGCCTGTCTGGCAGCCAAGCGCTTCGGAGTGACCAAGACCATAGCCGAGGTAGAGAACATAGACTACATCAACATGGCCGAGAAACTGGATATCGGCACCGTAATCAACAAGAAGAAGATTGCCGCCAGTCACATCTACCAGATGATGCTGGATGCCGATGTCACCAACGTCAAGTGCCTGACGTTCGCCAATGCCGATGTTGCCGAGTTCAACGTCATAGAGGGTGCCAGAATCACCCGCAGCCAGGTTAAGGACATCTCATTCCCGCGTGGAGTGACCATCGGCGGACTTATCCGCAACAAGGAGGCCATCATCGTTACCGGTACCACCCAGATACAGCCCGGTGACCATGTAGTGGTATTCTGTCTTGAAGGAATGATAAAGACTATAGAGAAGTATTTCAATTGATACACGTAAAGATCATACACCGCATACTTGGAGTCCTGCTTCTGATTGAATCAGGAATACTCCTGCTCTGCGCCCTGCTGCCCGTTTTCTACGGTGAGGACGATATGTTCGGATTCATCATGGCATCGCTCATCAGCGCCTGCTGCGGCATGACCTTCATGATGATAGGCAAGAGCGCCCGCAAGAGAGAGGGATCCATGACCCGCCGCGACGGATACATCGTCGTAGCCATAAGCTGGGTTCTCTTCTCGATATTCGGTTCACTGCCCTTCTACGTAAGCGGCTACATACCCTCATTCACCGATGCCTTCTTTGAGACCATGTCCGGATTCACCACAACCGGCGCCACCATCATACAGGATGTCGAGGTAATACCTCACGGACTGCTCTTCTGGCGAAGCCTGACTCAGTGGATAGGCGGTTTGGGTATTGTCTTCTTTACGGTTGCCGTACTGCCTATATTCGGTGTAGGTGAAGTTCAGCTCTTCGCCGCCGAGGCCATCGGCCCCACCCGCAACAAACTCCATCCGCGTATCAGTATAAGCGGCCGATGGATCATGACTGTCTATCTGCTCATCACCGTACTGTGCGCCGTGTCTTTGAGACTGTGCGGCATGGGTGTGTTTGACAGTGTGAACCACGCTCTGACCACCGCTGCCACGGGCGGATTCTCAACCAAGAACGCAAGCATCGCATATTTCAATTCGCATTCCATAGAGTATGTGATAACCTTCTTCATGTTCCTTTCAGGTATCAACTACGGACTGCTGTTCTTCCTTGCATTCCGCGGTCAGGTACGCAAACTGCTTGAGGACACACAGTTCAAATGGTATGTAGTGTTCCTGCTTATGTTCACTGCCATTGTGGGAATAAGCCTGTTCATATCGACCCCCTATGACGCAGCCGCATCACTGCGCAACGCACTGTTCCATGTTACTGCCATCATAACCACCACCGGATTCACATCGACAGACTACACCCTGTGGCCACCGTTCATCTGGATGATACTGGGCTTGTGCTTCTATTTCGGTGCCTGTGCCGGATCAACCACCGGAGGTATGAAGATAATCCGCATAGCCGTACTGTTCAAGTCCATGCGCAATGAGTTCAACCGCATACTGCATCCCAACGCAGTACTGCCGGTACGCATCAACGGCAAGGTCATATCCACGTCTACGCGTCAGAGTGTGCTCACCTTCAGCATATTCTTCTTTGCACTGGTATTCATAGGCTGGTTCTTCTACCTGGCCATAGGTATAGACATAGCCGAGGCTTACGGCATCTCACTGTCGTGTCTGAGTAACATAGGTCTTACAATAGGAACTCACGGATGCAATATTCCGTGGAGCGATATGCCAGCCATCGGCAAGTGGTTCTCAACCTTCCTGATGCTGGTTGGCCGACTTGAGGTCTTCAGCGTTCTGCTCATTATCACTCCCGCTTTCTGGAAGCATAACTAATAGTTCCCTTACATCATTACGCATGCGCTCATAAAGTTCGCATTCCCTGTAGTGAGTGTTCTTGCGTATGGCTTCAGCCAGACCCATCTGGCTGTGCTGATAGGCGCTTATTTCGTTATGGTACTGCTGGTTGTGGACAGCAAAACGCTGAATCTCAGCCTCACGCTCCTGACGCAGAACGGTGCAAACAGGCATGAGCAGCTTCATGATCACGTTCTCTACAAGGTGATGCCCCTGAAGGAACAGGTAGGCGTTATCTTCCCTGACACCCATTGAGGTCAGTTCCTTACGCAGAGCGGCCACCTCGGGAACAGCCTCTGGATAGTGGTTCTCCATCCAGCGTATCTTATGGCTAACTCTCTCCGTCACACTCAGTATGGCACCCTGGGGACGGCGTACATCTACGGACTTGAGCCTTATGTCCAGGTTCAGATCCTGCATGCTGTAATTATTGTGCAGTTTCTTGCGGTAAAACCATACGTTCCACACAAAAAGCGGGTAAACAGCCTTTGAGTAGAGCTCCATAAATGCCTCAAAATCTATCAGGCGATGATCATTGAGAGTGCACTGCACACATATCTGATGCAGGCTACCGGCCCAGCACTGATAGTTCTCAATGGCGTAGGCGTAAGTCTGAATCACATACGGATTGCTGATAATCTCCTTTGAGGTCTGTGTAACCCCCTGCAGCAGCCAGTCATAGTCACTGTCCACGCATGCAATCAGGTTCCGTCCCAGTCCGTTATGCTCAATACATGAGCGAAGGGCTGATTTCTTACCCTTGGTAAGTCCGCCACGGTTGGGCAGCATTATCTGAAAATAGTGATCCTTTGTCTCAAACTCATCCAGGAGCACACGCCAGAAAGAGACATCGTCATAACTCTCCACAAAAGCCACGATACGCCCTCTGCGCTTGCTTGGCAGAAGTCGGTCGGCCGCCTCAAAATAGCGGGAAGAAATATTGTCTGTAAGTCTCTTCATGCAGGATCACCCTCACTTATACGGTAATATCCTCAACGTCATAGACGGAATCCATCCAGCCGTCCATGATGAGTGCCGGCGAGTGGGTTGTCATAATGATCTGCACATTGGGGTTGAGTGAACGCACACGCTGAATCAGCTGCTGCTGCCACTCTATATGAAGTGAAATCTCCGGCTCATCCATAAGCAGCACTCCGGGGGTCTGGTCCTGAACCAGGGTTGTGAGCATGATCACCAGCAACTGCTTCTCGCCCGATGAGAGGTTGTACGGCAGCAGTGTGGAACCGAACTGGTCAAACAGGATCTCGTTGCTGGTACGGATTATCTTCTTGCCCGTATCGGTAAAGAGTTCATCCATGTAATCCATGAACTTTATCTTGGGGGCCGATATCTCCTGCGCCTCACGTAACTTCTCCGGATCGCCCGATGTCAGCAACTGGATGGTACGGTTGCCAATGTTGACCTGGTAGTCAAGGTAACGGCGCTGCAGTTTGTAGAGCTGCCAGTCTAGTTCCGATACCACGCTCTTGTCAGACATTTTCTCAAGCAGGTTGCTGTGCATGAGCGGGCGGTCTATGCTGCGAATCACATCATACTTGATCTTGGTGGAGCCTTCAGGGAAATAGTCTATCTGTACTTCAGGGGTCTCATCCTGGCTCTCTCCGGCCAGGAAATCCAGACGGGCTACGGTCTTGTTGAGAATGGTACTCTTGCCGGTACCGTTCACACCGCTCAGAATGTTCACATCCGGACGCAGGTTCCAGACTATGTGCTTTCTCCCCCACAGGGAGTTGATCTCTATGCGGCTTATGCCATCAGCGTATCCGTTTTCCATAATCATGACTGTTTACGGGTTCTGTTCGGTAAATATAGGAAAAAAAAAGAAGAGTTACCGTAAGGTTCCTCTTCTCTTTTTTTGGCGGCGCGTGATTCACATCAAACGATACCCAATGATATTTATAAAAAGGACTATCTATCTAGATTATCAACCACTAACGGGGTACCCGTTTCGTGATTGCGCTACAAAGATATTCTTTATTTTTTATTCTGTATATTTTTGAGGGGTATTTAATGGATTTTTGCAGTTAATAACACTTAAAATGGCCCTATTTGCCCTCAAAATGAATGATTATTCACTGATATTCAGACCATCCAGCAATTCCATGTAACGCGGAAGCGCCATCTCGAATTCTGAAAGCATCACAAATTCATCGGCCGTATGTGAACGGGCCGATTCGCCCGGACCCAGCTTGAATGAGGGGCATGAAAGGATTGCCTGGTCAGAGAGAGTTGGCGATCCGTAGGGTTTCATACCCAGGCTTTCAGCCTTGCGGATTATGGGATGACTGACATCTATCCTTGATGAATTCAGGTTGAACGAACGGGCCTTCACCTCGCAGTATTCGGGCAGCATAGCGCTTATGATGTCAAACACCTCATGGTTTGAGTAAAGTTCGTTGGTGCGGACATCGGCCGTAAAGGTGCATACATCCGGAATCACGTTGTGCTGGATTCCCGCATTGATCATCGTTATGGTGAACTTGACCTCTCCAAGCAGATCGGACACCTTGTCAAAACTGAATGTACGCAGTTTTTCAATAAGTTCAGTGGCACGGTAGAGTGCGTTTATGCCCTCGTTACGTGCGGCATGTCCGGCCTTTCCGTGAACGGTGAAATCAAGCACCATCAGGCCCTTCTCGGCAACAGCCGGCTGCATTCCCGTAGGCTCGCCTATAATGGCCACATCAACCTTGGGCAGGCTGCCAACTGCCAGTTTCATGCCGTTCTGTCCGTTCCTCTCCTCCTCGACCGTAGCCAGGAACAGCGGGTTGTAAGACTGAGGCTTGCTGTCCAGTTCATAGAATGCATAAAGCAGTGAAACCAGTCCTGCGCCGTCATCATTACTGCCCAGTCCGAACAGCTTTCCGTCCTCAACAGTCGGAGTGAACGGATCCTTTGTCCAGCCCGACACCGGCTTTACGGTATCCATATGGCTGTTGAGCAAAAGAGTAGGCTTTGCGGGATCATAACTGTGGCCATAGCACAAAAGATTAAGTCCGATGCACTCGGGCTTGTAGCCATGGCTCTCCATATCAGCCTTGAGAATGGCCGATACCTCCTGCTCCGAACCAGTGGTTGACGGAGTGGCAATGAGCCGCTTAAGCAGTTCCAGATGTTCCATACCGCAAAGGTATGCAGATTTATGAGATTTCGCCTTTTTCACGGGCGGAAAGTTCCCGTATGATGCTGATTGCAAAGGGCAAGGCAATTGAGAAGGTAATGACATCGGCCGTAGCCATCGTTGCCTCCAGACCCTCAAGACCCCAGATTGCAGGCAGTATGAAGAGTGTTGGATAAAAGGCGAATCCGTGTCGGCTCATAGCCAGAATAGTGGCCCTTCCTGTACGGCGTATGTTCTGAAGCAGCATGTTGGTGGGAGTAGTCAGTCCAACCAGCGGGAACGCCACGCATTGCCAGCGGAGTACGCTTGTACCTATCCTAATCAGTTCCGGATCCTCGTCACGGAAGAACGAGATAATATCGGCGGCATATATCCAGCCTAAACTTGACATGACTATCAGCACAATCACGCACACCTGAATAGTGAATCGGTATGAATGTCTTACGCGGCCATACAACTTGGCACCCCAGTTGAATCCGCATACCGGCTGGAATCCCTGGCCCACGCCCAGTATCACCGCCATTGCACACTGCATTATCCTGGCCACCACCGTAAAGGCTGCAATAGTGGAAGCCTCCTGTCCCTCCAGCGCCCAGCTGGCGGCAGCCCAGTTCATACATATGGCTGATATGCTGGAGAGCGACTGGCGCATTAGCGACGGTAAACCTCCAGCCCCTATCTCACGGAAACGTTCCAGTGATGGACGGAAGTTACCCAGACGTATATGTACATTGCCGTCAAATGAGGTTGTCCAAAGCAGTATAGCCCATGACACAAACTGGCTAACCAGAGTAGCCACACCAGCACCTGTCACACCCATATCCAAATGGCTTATAAGCAGCCAGTCAAAGAATATATTCAGCACCGCGCCAGTAGCTATGCCTATCATAGCCAGCATGGCGTTGCCCTGCAGACGAATCTGGTTGTTCAGGGTCATCTGAGACACCAGGAACGGTGTTGCTATGAGTATCCATTTGAGGTAAGCATTGGAGTAAGGCACCACATCGGGAGTGGCACCAAGCAAGCGTGAGAGTGGAGTCATAAATAAGAGTCCCAGCACCATAAACACCATTCCCATCAGGAACGATGATATGAAACCGGTAGCCGCCATTTTGCCTGCACCCTCCGCATCACGGGCGCCAAGAGCCCTTGACATGAAATTACCGGAGCCGTGACCAAAGAAGAACCCTGTAGCCTGAATAAGTGACTGATATGCGAAAGCCACACCGACACCCGCTGTTGCTGCTGTGCTGATGTGGCCCACAAACCATGAATCTACAATGTTGTAGATGGCCGATATGGACATACTGATAATGGTAGGTACGGCAAGGCTGAGTACCAACCTTGGTATCGGAGTTTCCGTGAGCCGTCTGTAACGGGCCTCACTCTTCAGTATGTCATTATCGTTGCTATGCACCAGAATCGTTTTCCGGCACAAAATTACTCATTATTTCTTTCCTATATTATAGCGGGAGAGATTGAAACCGTATATTGACTCATTGGAATCGTTCAGGCCATATAAAACCTTATGCTTTTGGTCATACGTTATCTTCTGGACACGAACGTCAAGTTTAATTCCGCATAAATAGTTTCCCGACCAATCAAATACCAATACCTCTTGAGGAGTTACAGATGATTTATAGTCTTTACTTTTGATACAGTAATCCCCGGCCCCATATAAAAACATTATAAAATCATTTGTACACACTCCTGACCAAAAGAAATTTACCGACTCTTCACCTTCTGAAAATGCGCTGACATCATAATAGTCATCAAATGACAACGCACCTTTCTGATGTACGGCATAATAAGACTCTTTCTCAAAATCAAAATAAAACAGATAGTCTCTCAAATTGAAAGCTTCCACGAATATATCCTTATATGGATGACGGTATATATGACTCACATAACCCAAAAAACCTACATGATCTTCTACTGCCCGGACCATTTGGGGGTACACCATTATTTCGGTTTCCTGATCTCCGTTTTTCAGATAGTATGTAGGTGGTTTCGGAGGGGTAATCTCATAAGAATTACAGACAAATTGTTTATCCTTATCCCTCTTTAAATCGAAACTGCTTCCGATGGCCGCATTCATTACGCGTCCGGATGAATTAATAACGGCTTTGCCTTCCTTGAGGGATCTGGTAATGTTCAGATCTTTACGTACGATATTATTATCAAGAAGAGGTAATATCACATCGGAATCCTCAATATATGGATTTTCCAAAAATGAAGGTTTGTTGAATTCATTGCCGGCTCTTCCCTGAGAACCTAAAGAACCCAGAAAATTCAGACTCTCAGTACTGTAAATCTTCAGGTATCCCTGGACGTCATTTGTCAATACTACCAGGAATGTATCACAAACAACTATTGATTTGGCTCCCATAACTTGTACATCGGTCTCATAACCATGGACCAAAGTATCTGTCAGGTTCTTAAAACGGATTTCCTTAACCGGCAAGGACAAATAAAGATCAGTACACGAGGTCAGAACCCAAAAGGACAATACAATGCAAACAACAATACGTAAATTTCTCATAAGCTAACAGTATGTTTATAAACTGTTTTGTGCGAATATATGTATTTATTCCCTGACTCATGCCAAATCAAAACAAAAAGTGCCTCAGAGAAATTTCCGAGGCACCTCAATATGGGAATCAGATTATTATCTGTAATACTCCGTACTCTCAGGTGTCCAACCCATGACTACAGCGGCATTGCCTTCAACCTGACCCTTTGCCCAGTCAACAAAGACCTTGAGGGGTTTGTCAAAGAGCTCCGGAGTCTGGATTGAGTCACGCAGCAGCAGGGCGCTCATGACGCAGTATGCAGCGCTCTCCATCAGACGGCGTCCGCAGAAATCAGTAAACTCCTGTTCCTTGTGGGCCGATGCGCTCTCGGTCATGGCATCCAGCTTGGCTACCATCTCCAGAATGGCGCTCTTCTGTGCAGAGTCGGCAAGGCTCTCCAGTGTATCCTTTGCAAACTGTGAGTAGGTTCCGCCGGTTACGTAACGCAGTGCGGCAACTACCTGCAACTGGGTTGTACCCTCATAGATTGAGGTGATACGTGCATCGCGGTACAGACGCTCGCAGGCGTAGTCACGCATAAAGCCTGAGCCTCCGTGTATCTGTATGCTGTCATACGCGTTCTGGTTGGCGAACTCACTGGTAATACCCTTGGTGATAGGTGTCAGGGCATCGGCCAGACGGCTGTAACGCTTGCTCTCCTGACGCTCCTCGGGGGTCAGGGTGCGGGTCTTGGCAATCTGGTCAAGTGACTTGTAGATGTCTACAAAGCGTGAGGTCTCATACATGAGTGAGCGTGAAGCCTCGATCTTGGCCTTCATCACTGCCAGCATCTGATAAACTGCGGGGAATGTGTCGATGGCACGGCCGAACTGTCGGCGCTCTGCAGCGTATGCAGTAGCCTCACGCCATGCGGCATCCTGAATGCCAACGCTCTGGGTAGCGATACCCAGACGGGCACCGTTCATAAGAGACATTACATATTTGATAAGACCCAGGCGACGGTCACCGCAAAGCTCAGCCTTGGCATTGTTGAACACCAGCTCGCAGGTGGGTGATCCGTGAATACCCATCTTATCCTCGATACGGCGAACGTTCACGCCGCCGTTACGCTTGTCATAGATAAAGAGTGAAAGACCGCGGCCGTCGGTGGTACCCTCTTCGCTGCGGGCCAGCACCAGATGTATGTCACTGTCACCGTTGGTGATGAAACGCTTTACACCGTTCAGGCGCCAGCAGCCGTTCTCAACGTCCTCAGTTGCCTTGAGCATCACGCTCTGCAGGTCACTGCCTGCATCGGGCTCGGTCAGGTCCATTGACATGGTGGCACCCTCGCTGGCCATCTTAAGGTATTTCTCCTTCTGCTCAGCGCTTCCGAACTCGTTGATGGTATCGGCGCATGACTGAAGGCCCCATACGTTCTGGAATGATGCATCGGCACGTGACAGCATCTCACTTACTGCGCTGAACACGGTTACAGGCATGTTAAGACCGCCATACTGACGGGGAAGTCCGAAACCTGACAGACCGGCCTGATGCATTACCTTGAGGTTCTGTGCGGTTCCTTCAGAGTACTGTACGCGGCCACCGCTGCAGTGTGAGCCTTCGCGGTCCACGCTCTCGGCATTGGGGGCAATCACGTCATCGCAAACACTGCCGGTAAGTTCCAGCACGCGGTCGTAGTTGTCCATCGCATCATCAAAGTTCTGCGGTGCGTAGTCATATTTGCCGGCCTCGGCGTAGAAATTCTCCTTAAGTTCCACAATGCGCTCCATAAGCGGAGAGTGCATGCGGGCTTCAAGTTCAGGGGTATCTTTATATCTGTTCATTTTGAAATCTCTTTGTAGTGACGGATCAGTTTGGGAATCACATCCTCAACGCGACCGGTAATCACGTAATCGGCAATGGCGTTGATGGGGGCATCGGGATCCTGGTTGATTGACATGATCAGGCTGCTCTCACGCATACCTGCTATATGCTGGATCTGGCCCGATATACCGCAGGCAATGTAGAGCTTGGGTCTTACGGTTATACCTGTCTGACCTATCTGACGGTCATGATCCACAAAACCGGCATCCACTGCGGCTCGGCTTGCACCGACCTCGGCATGCAGGGCATCGGCCAGCTTGTAAAGCATGTCAAAGCCCTCGCGGCTGCCCATTCCGTAACCACCTGCAACCACGATGCTGGCGGTATCCAGATGATGTGACGGCTTCTGCATATGGCGGTCAATCACGCTTACGGCCACATCGGCTGCACTTACGTAATCGCTTACCTTGTGGTTCTTTATCTCACCCTTGCCCTTTCCGGCGGGCTCGTTCTTCATCACACCCTGACGTACGGTTGCCATCTGGGGACGATGATCGGGATTTACGATTGTAGCAATGATGTTGCCACCGAATGCAGGACGTATCTGATAGAGCAGGTTCTCATAAACCTGACCGGTCTTCTTGTCCTCATACTCACCGATCTCAAGGTTGGTGCAGTC
>JAFXMB010000096.1 GCA_017530735.1 Bacteroidaceae bacterium
AGTTCTCCGTAAGACATGCCGGTCACGTTCATTGCATCGGTATGCAGCAGACCGCCCTTGGCAAGTTCAGCCAGGATACCCAGCACACCGCCTGCGCGGCCTACATCCTGAACGTGATACTTCTGGGTGTTGGGTGCTACCTTGCAGAGGCAGGGTACATTGCGTGACAGACGGTCAATATCGTCCATCTTGAAGTCAACGCCGGCCTCACAGGCCACAGCCAGCAGGTGCAGTATAGTGTTAGTTGAGCCGCCCATGGCTATATCCAGGTTCATGGCGTTCTCAAAGTTCTTCTTTTTGGCTATGCTCAGAGGCAGTACGCTTTCATCACCATCCTGATAGTACTTGAAGGCGTTCTTTACTATGAGTGCAGCGGCATCCTTCATCAACTGTACACGGTTCTTGTGTGTAGCCAGGATGGTTCCATTACCGGGCAGGGCCAGACCCAGAACCTCGGTAAGGCAGTTCATGGAGTTTGCGGTGAACATACCCGAGCAGCATCCGCAACCGGGGCAGGCCGAGCGCTCAATAGCCTCCACATCGGCATCCGATACACTCTCATCGGCCGATTTAATCATGGCGTCTATGAGGTCCAGATGTGCACCTCCCAACTCTCCAGCCTCCATGGGGCCTCCGCTTACAAATACGGTGGGGATGTTAAGGCGCATGGTGGCCATAAGCATACCCGGAGTGATCTTGTCGCAGTTGCTTATGCAGACCAGGGCATCGGCCTTGTGGGCGTTTACCATGTACTCTACGCTGTCGGCTATGATGTCGCGTGAGGGGAGGGAGTAGAGCATTCCGTCATGACCCATGGCGATACCGTCATCGACGGCTATTGTGTTGAATTCGGCAGCAAAGCAGCCCAGACGCTCAATCTCAGCCTTGACAATCTGACCGGCCTCATGCAGATGCACGTGTCCGGGTACAAACTGTGTGAATGAGTTGGCGATTGCTATGATAGGCTTGCCCAGTTGCTCCTTCTTCATGCCGTTGGCAACCCACAGGGCGCGGGCTCCCGCCATGCGGCGTCCTACTGTGCACTGGTCACTGCGTAATGGAATTCTCATATCTCCTGTTTATTGTTTTTGTATATATATTCAATCAAAAGCCCCTCTCCTTGTGGGAGAAGGGCCTGTATCAAAATGTCAGGTATAACCTCTCCCTTAACGCGCCGGCCAAGCGACCACCACGTCTACAATAAAGTTAACGACTGACAGATTAAACATAACTCGTTCCAAAATGTGACCGCAAAGATACCTATTTTATAAATAAGGCAAAACATTTTTATGCAAAATATGTTATAAGAAATTACAATGGGGAGGGTTTGTCTATATTTGCAGTATGAAGAGAAGTACGATTATCGGGTTGATTTTGCTGGGGTTTGTGGGGGCTTGCAGGTTTTTTGTTCCTGTGGCTGAGTTTTATGCAGACTTCTGCTATCCAGTTATACAGAGTGTGCTTTCGCTGGTGTCTTGTATTTTCCCGTTTTCGCTTGAGGAGATAACGGTTCTGTTCTTTGCTTTCCTGTTCATCCGGATCATATGGGTTGCAATCAAAAGGAAACGGGGTTTCCTGTATTGGCTCAAGAGTACCGCTCTTGCTGTTATGTGGCTGGTGATATGGTTCTACATGGGCTGGGGAAACAACTATTTCCGGACTCCGCTGTATGAGCGGGCCGGGGTGGAGCGCAGGCATTTTGACCATGAAGAGTTCTGTCGCTTCATAGCGGATTATACCGATGAACTGAATCGGACTGCGGGCGCAACCGTAAGGACCGACAGGAAACATCTGGAGAAGGATATAAACATTTTTTACGGTCAGGAACCCCAAAGGCTGGGGTATTCCAGGCTGCACAAATGGCAACGTACCAAACGGGTGTTGCTCCACCCTCTCTATTCATGGGTATCGGTACTGGGCTATATGGGACCGTTCTGGTGTGAATCGCAGTTGAATCCGGACCTTCCGGACAACGAATATCCGTCTACGCTGGCCCACGAGAAGGCACATCTGGCAGGTGTGACAAGTGAGGCAGAGGCAAACTACTGGGCATATGTGTATTGCAGCCGGTCCGATGATGACGGAGTCCGGTACAGCGGATACCTGCATCTGTTCCCGTATGTCGCCATCAATGCCCGTTCGCTGTTTACCGAACAGGAATATGACGAATGGCTGGCCGGTGTCAGTCCCACGGTCATAAACGACTACAGGCAGAACAGGGAATTCTGGCAGAATAAACGCATCGGGCTGTTGGATGACATCCAGTACAGGATGATGGATACCATGCTCAAATCCAATTCAGTCAGCCAAGGGGCCGATGATTACATAGGAGTAATCGGGATGATCATCACGATGCAAAGATGATGTGACAAAAATGGCGCAAATTATCGCAAAAAGAGTACAAAAGGGGTCAGGCCCCTTTTGTACTCTTTTTAAATCTATTGATAACTTGATTACAGATCTTGTACTAAACGGACAGAGCATCCTTTCTTACGTTCGTAAGAGGCATAGGTACAATAAGTATCATTGAAATACCAACAATAAGAACGTGAATATTCATTATATCCATCTCCAGTCCAATAATTGCCATATGTGCCAGCATCAGATATTGTGGTGCCTTCACGTAGTCCGGCTGCAGGCAGGAATACAGCACCGGCATCAACCATTTTATTCCAATCAGATTCTGCTGAAACAATAAACGAGTTGAAGGCGCTGGAAGCATTGTAACTCCTACTTGAGCCTGTCACAGTTATGTCATTCGGATGATTATAATTGTCAGGGAAAATGATAAGTCCGCGAACACCACAGACAGTCGCCCTGGTAAATCTGGCTTCGGAACTGTTAGTTCCATCAGGGAGATTTGTATGAGAGACAGTTCTCGTATTCAGAAGGTAATCTATTTCATTAGTCTTAATGGAGCGCCATGTTCCGGCAGGATATGAACCTATTTCGAGTGTACCCCAGTCATGTTTCAGCATGTCAGATTTTTGGGCTCCATAATCTCTGTAGTCAGTGCTGTTATTGATTCCATAACAGTCATTTGCATCGGCAGCAGATACTCCAACATATCCAAAAAGGTCCACAGTGCCGTTTTGGGAAACAGTTTTAACTCCGTTAATATCAGTGTTGGCTGTAGCATTGCCGATGTAATCATACTGATGGGCGGCAAAATTCCAAGTCCAAGTAGCACCATTGTCAGTCGTAGTAGCCTGCAAGTTGCCGGGAGCAAAGAATACCTTTTTTGTGCTGCTCACTGAAAACTTAAACTTAGGTGTCCACTTGTTGCTGCTCAGTGCGGGGAGGCTGTACTGATAGCCGGCGTTAAGGGTCAAGCTACCGCTGATTGTGTACTGCTGAACGGGGCTTTTCACAGTGAAGGTGTAGTTTTGAGCCTCGCCAAGACCAATGCCGTTAAACACAAATGCGGCAAATAGGGCGCCATCGGCATCGGCTACGCCCTGGAATCCGTCAACTGCAGCATTAATTATATCTTCATATGAAGGATTGCCGGAATTGATACTGCGCCATGTATTGTAATCTAAATTAACAGATTCTTTGGTTATGTAAAGCTTATAGTCATCCACGTTACCTTGAATACCCGGGATATGGAACATAACTGTGTGGTATGGTTTTTGGAGCGTCAGGGTAAGATTTACGTTGGCACCGTCAAGGGTATAATCGGCACCGGTCTGCCATAGATAGTAGGTCTTAACGTCATCGCCGTCTTTCTGGAATGTCAGTACGCCTGTTTCGGAATTAAGAGAGGCATCTACTGCAACTGGGAAATGCACGGCGGTTGCTATGCACCAAGTTACCGGGCTGAAGTCAGCCACATCAAAAGTGGTGGCTGCATTAGTGCCATCATAAGCCTGGGCCGTCCATGTAGAACCGTTATAGGTGATGGTCAGGTATTTGGTCTTGATGTCACGGAACATGATGTAGATTACGTCACCTGTGGCCCAGGCGGTCTTGCGGGCCTTGGTGTCACCCTGCTGCTGAACTGTGATGTTGAAGGTTACGGGCGATGATGCGTTCTCATTCTGCCGGGGGGTCTCAATCTCTGGAATATTGCTCTCTGAGCAAGCTGCAAGTGCAAATACGGCACAAAGTGTAATGAATAACTTTTTCATAGCTTAATCCAATTTAGAATAAATCACCACCGTCAAACCATTCTGGAAAATCACCACCTGACATCTGGAGCAACTGCCCCTCTGTCCTGAGCTCTACGACATCGGTCGTGGGAGCTGCATACTCTTTTTTCTTTTTTGCTTCCATTTTGTATAAATATTAATTGGGCTATAGGCGCACAAAAAAACCGCGCAGACTCCGGGCGAAATCCGCATGATATATGTCTAATATATTGATTAATAAACCATTGCTGCATCTTTTCGGGATGTATGAGAGTGCATCGGTAATAATGCTGTGTAGAAGACTATTGCGCATTCTTTGAGTAAAGATGCACAAAGGTAATATTATTCAGATGTATATCCAATTTTTGTTAATAACTTTTGAAAAGTGATAAAAATGGGGCGCTCGGCCCGAAGGGACGCTTTTACAAAGTGAAGCGACTAAAAGACTGTCCCCTTTTATACTATTTTGTAGATGATGCGACAAAAATGGCGCAAATTATTGCAAAAAGAGTAACTTTGCATTTCGGCACGGTTTTTGCGTGCCGGTTAACAGTAGTAATCAATAGAAATACCGCATAATGGGATTTAATGAATTTATAGGTAAGCTGTTCGGAAACAAGCAGACCCGTGATATCAAGGAGATTCAGCCTTGGGTGGAGAAGATCAAGGCAGCTTACCCTAAGTATGAGAAACTTTCCAATGATGAGTTGCGTGCAGCAACACAGGCAATCCGCAAGAAAGTACAGGATTTTGTCATACCTGAGAAAAAACGTATAGAGGAACTTAAGGCAAAGGTAGAGCAGACGGAACTTGAGGAAAGAGAGCCGCTGTTCAATCAGATAGATAAACTTGAGAAGGAGGTCCTGGACCGCTATGAGGTGGTTCTGGATGAGGTCCTTCCGGATGTTTTTGCCATAATAAAGGATACCGCCCGCCGCTTCACACAGAATGAGCAGGTTGAGGTAACAGCCACTGATTTTGACCGTGACCTGGCAGCCAAGCATGACTTTGTTGTCATAGACGGTGACAAGGCTCTGTGGCAGCAGCATTGGGTAGCCGGCGGTAACGATACCGTTTGGAACATGATCCATTACGATGTCCAGTTGTTTGGTGGTGTGGTATTGCATAAAGGTAAGATTGCCGAGATGGCTACCGGTGAAGGTAAGACCCTTGTGGCAACCCTGCCGGTATTCCTTAACGCCCTGACAGGCAACGGCGTACACGTGGTTACAGTGAACGATTACCTGGCCAAGCGTGACGCCGAGTGGATGGGCCCGCTCTATATGTTCCACGGCCTTTCGGTTGACTGTATCGACAAGCATCAGCCCAACTCGGAGGCCCGCCGTAACGCATACCGTGCCGATATCACATTCGGTACCAACAACGAGTTCGGTTTTGACTACCTGCGTGACAATATGGCCGGCCACCCCAATGAACTGGTACAGCGCGGACATAATTATGCAATCGTGGATGAGGTTGACTCGGTGCTCATTGATGATGCCCGTACACCTCTTATTATATCAGGTCCCGTACCCAAGGGTGATGACCAGCAGTTTGAGCAGTTGCGTCCTCAGGTGGAGCAGCTCTTTGAGGCTCAGAAGCGCCTGGCCACACAGTTCCTGGCCGATGCCCGTAAGAAGGTACACTCCGAAAATCAGGATGAGGTAGCCGAGGGATTCCTGTCATTGTTCCGCAGTTTCAAGGCCCTGCCCAAGAACAAGGCTCTTATCAAGTTCCTCAGCGAGCCCGGTATCAAGGTGGGCATGCAGAAGACCGAGGAGATCTACATGGAGCAGCAGAACAAGCGTATGCCAGAGGCTGTAGAACCCCTCTACTTTGTAATCGATGAGAAACTCAACAGCGTAGACCTTACCGACAAGGGTGTTGAACTGATAAGCGGTACCAACCAGGATCCCGATTTCTTTATCCTGCCCGATATCGCAACCCAGTTGTCTGAGCTTGAGAACGAGAAAGACCTGAGTCAGGAGGAGCGTCTTGCCAAGAAGGACGAACTCCTTACCAACTACGCCGTAAAGAGCGAGCGCATACATACCATCAACCAGTTGCTCAAGGCCTACTGCATGTTTGAGCGCGATGTTGACTACATCGTGACCGAGGACGGCAAGGTCAAGATCGTTGATGAGCAGACCGGCCGTATCATGGAGGGTCGCCGCTGGAGCGACGGACTGCACCAGGCAGTTGAGGCCAAGGAGCGTGTAAACATTGAGGCCGCAACCCAGACATTCGCAACAATCACACTTCAGAACTACTTCCGTATGTATCACAAGCTGGCCGGTATGACCGGTACCGCTGAGACAGAGGCAGGTGAGTTCTGGGATATCTATAAGTTGGATGTGGTTGTAATCCCCACCAACAAGCCCATTGCACGTATCGATCAGAATGACCGCATATACAAGACCAAGCGTGAAAAGTACAAAGCCGTAATCGAGGAGGTCGTACGTCTGGTAGAGGCCGGTCGTCCTGTACTGGTTGGTACTACATCGGTCGAAATCAGTGAGCAACTCAGCCGTATGCTTACAATGCGTAAGATTGAGCATAACGTGTTGAACGCCAAACTGCACCAGAAGGAGGCCGATATCGTTGCCAAGGCAGGTCAGAAGAGTATCGTAACCATTGCCACCAACATGGCCGGTCGTGGTACCGATATCAAACTGTCACCCGAGGTCCGTGAGGCCGGTGGTCTTGCCATCGTAGGTACAGAGCGTCATGAGAGCCGTCGTGTAGACCGCCAGCTGCGTGGTCGTGCCGGCCGTCAGGGTGATCCGGGTTCATCAGTATTCTTCATCTCACTTGAGGATAACCTGATGCGTCTGTTCGGATCAGACCGTATCGCTCCGCTGATGGATAAACTTGGTCTGCAGGAGGATGAGATGATTGAGAATTCATTCATCACCAAGCGTATTGAGCAGGCACAGAAGAAAGTTGAGGAGAACCACTTTGGTATCCGTAAACGCTTGCTGGAGTATGATGACGTGATGAACAAGCAGCGTACCGTAGTCTATGAGAAGCGCCGTCACGCCCTGATAGGTGAGCGTATAGGCATGGATATAGCCAACATGATATGGGACCGCTCAGCCGGTGCAGCCGAGAACTGTGCTGACTACGAGAGCCTGCAGATGGAGGCATTCCGCGTACTTGCCATAGAACTTCCGTTCACTGAAGAGGAGTTCTCCAAGATGAAGGTCGATGAGGTGTCGGAGCGCATCTTCAATGCCGCAATGGACAACTTCAAGCGCAAGTGCGAGCGCATGGCCCAGATAGTGACTCCGGTTATTAAGAAGGTGTTTGAGGAGCAGGGAGACCGCTACGAGAACATACTGATTCCCATTACCGACGGCCGCCGCGTATATCAGATACCGTGCAACCTGAAGGAGGCATATGAGAGCGAGGGAAAGAGTGTGGTAACATCATTCCAGAAGGCAATCCTGCTGCACACCATAGACGAGTGCTGGAAGGAGAACCTGCGTGAACTTGATGAACTCAAGCACTCCGTACAGAACGCCAGCTATGAGCAGAAAGACCCGTTGCTGATATTCAAACTGGAGTCCGTGAACCTGTTTGACAATATGGTCAACAAGATGAATGACCAGACAGTATCCATCCTGATGCGCGGCCAGATTCCGGAGCCCGATCCCAATCAGGTTCGTGAGGCACCCGCCCAGAACCGTCAGCAGCGCCGTCAGTACACTGAGAACCGCAACAGCGACCTGGGTGATCCTAACCAACGCGCTGCAGCCGGACGTGACACCCGTCAGCAGGTTCGTGAGCCCATCCGTGTAGACAAGACTCCGGGGCGTAATGACCCGTGTCCTTGCGGAAGCGGCAAGAAGTTCAAGAACTGCCACGGCCAAGGTCTGTAAAACAAGATAAAACCATACAGCTATGAGATTAAGCGAATCATCATTCCAGGAAATCAAGACACTCCTTACCGGAGTCATCAACGAGTTCCGCCGTCCTCAGGAACAGTCTGTAGTGACGGACATTCATATCATGCCCATCCGCGAGACCGGCGATGTAACCGTAAGTGATGATGACCGCGACTTGGCCACCGCCCGCCTGTCGGACCTTGTAGAGATACCCGAGGAGGATTTCTATCAGGTAATGGAAAAGGCCCTGCGCCGTATCCTCAAGGATATAGATGCCGAGCAGCCCCTTGAGACACTCGCCATCTGGAAGCCGTTCTCATTCGTTCTTGTGGACGATGACCGCGAGACGGTAGCCGAACTCATGCTCTTTGATGAGGACAACACCCTTCTCAGCCAAGGCCTCATGCAGGGTCTTGATGAGGAACTGGACAGTTTCCTCAAAGACCTGCTGGCCGAGTAATAGGCTGAATAATAGTTCTATCCAATTATAATTCTTATGAGAAAAATTACTATCCTGTTTGCATGCAGTCTGCTTTTGCCTCTATTGCCGGGCAATGCCGCAGTTGCTTCAAATCCAATTGACGACAAAGACCAGGAGTCTGCTTATGAAGACAGCAGGTTTTATCTGGCAGGTACCGCTAACGCCCAAACGGCTTTTTCAGTCAACGCTTCAGCCGGAATCTTTAATGTAGCCATAGGTGCCGGTTATTTCCTGTCTCCTTGGTTCAGTATTGAAGCGGGCGGCACGTATAACAACCTAACCTTTGATTCCTCTGATGAGGTGGGTGGCGGTTCGCTTGGAGGGTTTGCAACATTGGTTTTCCATAAATCCATTGGAGGCAACCTGAAGTATATCCCTCAGTTGCAGACTCAGTATTCGCATATTTTCGTTGAACAATACCGTTTCAATTTCCTGGAGGTGGGGCTTGCCCCGTTGGCTTTTGAGTATCGTGCGGATGACAGCAGTCTGGGAGTTACAGCCAGCATCGGTTCGCTGGGAGTGGCTTTCCCTCTGTCAGATACTGCAGATACCTTCAAGCCTTCATATACTCTGAATCTCAATAGTGTCTCCTTAGGTTTGGTCTTTTATTTTTGATTTGCTATGAAAAGGTTATTGTTTGCATTTTTGATGATAGGAGGTTTCCTGTCAGTTTCTGAAACGGTTGCTCAGAACAGCGGTTTTTACGTTTTTCTGGATTACGGATTCACGTCAACAGGCCTGGGTATAGACAGACAGACCGATGAGAGATATTCAATATACCAATCCGCGGGAGTACAGTTGGACAGAAGCGGCAGCGGCTATTCACAGTATAAGAATACCAGCGGCTACGGAGGCCTGGGTATAGGTTACAGATCCTTTGGAGGATACGGTTTTGAGGTGAGTTACATCTCAGAGGGAACCTATTCGGGATTCAGGGACAAAGACGACTTATCTGATAACGGATGGTCGTCAAGCGGCGGTTTAAAGGTAGGATTGCATCACTCATCACCCGTATATAAGAATCTGAATTGGAGTTTTGCTATTTCATATTGCCGTTTGGATGTAGATTCCAATGATTTCAACGATATAGTTGTGGAACCCTTCCGTTTGGAATACGTTACAAAAAACAGACATTTAGCATTCCAGTTCTCACTCCTTTCATTCGAGGCAATGACTACTGTCTCCAAAGAAAAGAACAGCACTAACCCCAACACTGTCTCTTTTGAAAAGTCAGGAGGAAACGTTGCCATAGGACTGGGATTCAACTCCACTCCCATCAGAATCTGCGCATATTTCTGACACAATGAAACAGAAGTGACACAGCAGGGACTGTCCCTACTGTGTCCTGTCATTATCTCAATCGGGTCAGCTATTAACATGTATTAACGGCTTTGGGCGTACATAGCACATAATAGCATATAGAATGGGATGAGAACAGCATAATTTTGAACCATCAAATATGAAGAATTTGAAATATGGCTAAAATATTAAAGCTAATAGTTTTATCACTGATAACACTTGTATCGG
>JAFXMB010000097.1 GCA_017530735.1 Bacteroidaceae bacterium
AGACCCTTGTCAAGGACTTCCTTCTTATCTTTTGAGAAAAATGAAAACAGACCCATAAAAACACTGATGAATACGGCATTTATCCTCCGTACTCCAACTGCAAATTTAAGAATTAGTTTTGATTTTACCTATTTATATTTAGGCCTAAAAGAGAGGGTATAAACAAAAAAGAGCGGCCATCTGACCGCTCTCTTTTATAGTTTCTTATCAAACAACTTACTTGATGGCGTTCTTAAGCTGTTCGTCAGTTACAATCTGCTCTGTGAACATATAGGCACCGGTCTTAGGTGACTTAACCATCTTGATGACCTTAGCCATTGAAACCTTACCCTGACGCAGGGTAGCAACTACTTTCTTTGCCATGGTTTAAAACGTATTACTTAATCTCACGATGGATTGTCATCCTCTTGAGAATGGGGTTATACTTCTTCAGTTCCAGTCTCTCAGGAGTATTCTTCCTGTTCTTGGTGGTAATGTAACGGGAAGTGCCCGGCATACCGCTGTCTTTGTGCTCAGTGCATTCAAGGATAACCTGAACTCTGTTGCCTTTTACTTTCTTTGCCATAGTAGTATGAACTCCTTACTGTTATTACGCAATGATTCTGATGTCCTTCCAATCGCAATAACCGTTAGCGACTGCCTCCTTGAGGGCGGCATCAAGACCTTTCTTGTTAATGATTCTCAGGCCGGCAGCACTGAGTTTGAGGCTGATCCAGCAGTTCTCCTCTACATAGAAGAACTTCTTAGTGAACAGGTTAACATCAAATGTTCTCTTGGTTCTGCGCTTTGAGTGAGACACATTGTTGCCAACCATTGCCTTCTTTCCGGTGATCTGACAAATTCTTGACATATCTATCTGTTTTTATTCGTTTTTTGCACTGTTCTCAAAACAGGGTGCAAATTTAGAGAGTTTATTTCATTCTTCCAAACAATTATTCCTTTTTTTCAGGGTCAGACCCCTTTGCGTTGTATTTAATTTTATCATGCCGGCATTTTTCCAACAACGCAAATGGGTCAGACCCTACAGGCGGGTATTGGAATAGATTGGGACGTCGATGGAGCAGAAATCCTTGTCCAGGTATTTGAAATAGCCTGTGCAAGCTATCATGGCGGCGTTATCGGTGGTGTATGAGAACGGCGGAATATAGACCTTCCAGCGATATCGTCTGGCATGGTCCTGGAATGCCTCGCGCAGTCCCGTGTTGGCCGATACCCCACCTGCCACTGCAATGCGGTTTATTCCCGTATCCTTGGCTGCCTGACGCAGTTTCTTCATCAGTATCTCAACGATGGTGCGCTCAAGTGATGCGCAGAGATCCTCCTTATGATGCTCTATGAAATCCGGATCCTCCTTAACCCAGTCACGCAGATTGTACAGGAACGATGTCTTGAGTCCGCTGAAACTGTAGTTGTATCCGGGGATATTGGGTTTGCTGAAGGTGTATGCCTTGGGATTTCCCTGACGTGCCAGGCGGTCTATTATCGGACCTCCGGGATAACCGAAACCCATAACCTTGGAGCACTTGTCCATGGCCTCGCCGGCGGCATCATCGATGGTCTGTCCAAGAATCTCCATTTTGTTATATGATTCCACCTTGACTATCTGTGAGTTACCACCAGACACCAGCAAACACAGGAACGGAAACTCCGGAGCATTGGACTCCTCGCCCGGTTTGCGGATGAAATGGGCCAGAATGTGTCCCTGCAGATGGTTCACCTCAATCATGGGAATGTTCAGCGAACGGGCGAATCCTTTGGCAAACGACACGCCCACCAGGAGCGAGCCCATCAGACCGGGACCGCGTGTAAAAGCCACCGCGCTGAGTTGTCCGGCATCAATTCCTGCCCTTTTCAACGCAGTATCCACCACGGGAACGATGTTCTGCTGATGAGCGCGACTGGCAAGTTCGGGAACCACTCCGCCGTACTCCTCATGAACCTTCTGGCTGGCCACCACATTGGACAGAAGTTCACCGTTGCAGATTACTGCAGCCGACGTGTCATCGCATGATGACTCAATACCTAGTATATAAACGTTATTATTATTCATCAGCCCACTTTTTTGCTTTCGGTCTGCAAAGTTACCACAAATATTCTCTTATTTTGCACCAATTTGATTACTTACCATTTTTCATACCTATGATTTGGAACCAGAAACTGGAATGTATGTCACGCGACGAGATGCGTGAACTGCAAGGGGAGAAACTCAGAAAGATTGTAGCACACGCTTACAAGAACTCGCCTTTTTACAAGAAAAGATTCGATGAACACGGAGTTCACCCTGATGACATTAAAACCATTGATGACATCGTCAAGTTGCCTTTTACAGTAAAGCAGGACCTTCGTGACAACTACCCCTTCGGTATGATGTGCGTTCCTATGACTGATATTCTGAGACTGCACGCCTCATCCGGCACGACCGGTAAGCCCATCGTGGTAGGCTACACACAGAAAGACCTGAATAACTGGTCTGAGGCTGTAGCCCGCTGCCTCAGCGCATTCGGACTCGGAAGTGATGACATGGTTCAGATTTCATATGGTTACGGCCTTTTCACCGGCGGTCTGGGTGCACATGACGGCGTCACCAAGATTGGCGGTACCGTTATCCCCACCAGCAGCGGAAACACACAAAAACAGCTCCAGTTGATGCAGGATTTCGGAGCAACCGCAGTAGCCTGCACCCCATCCTACGCCCTCTACATGGCCGAGGAGATCCGCAAGCAGGGACTTGACATAAAGAACTTCAAGCTCAAGGTCGGCATATTCGGTGCCGAGCCCTGGACCGAGGCCATGCGTAAGGAACTTGAGGACAAACTGCATATCAAAGCATTCGATATATACGGACTGACCGAAATCAGCGGCCCCGGCGTAGGCGGCGAATGCGAGTGCCAGAACGGTACCCACCTCTGGGAAGATCTCTACTATCCCGAGATCATCGACCCTGTTACACTGCAGCCTGTCGAGCCCGGCCAGAAGGGTGAACTTGTATTCACCACCCTGGATAAGTGGGGAATGCCGATGATCCGTTACCGCACACGTGACCTCACCTACCTCAATTATGACAAGTGCGAGTGCGGCCGCACCGCAGTCCGCATGGGTAAGATCCTGGGCCGCAGCGACGACATGATGATCATACGCGGCGTCAACGTATTCCCGTCACAGGTTGAATCCATCCTGCTTGAGTTCCCCGAGTACGAGCCCTACTTCCTCATCGAGGTGGACCGTGTCAACAATACCGATACATTCGACATCCAGGTTGAGGTTAAGCCGGAGTTCTACACTGACCAGGTCAATGAACTGGTACGTCTGCGCCAGCGTCTGACTGCACGCATCCAGAGCGTCATCGGCATCCAGCCCAACATCAAGATCGTTCAGCCTGGAACAATTGAGCGTTCAACCGGTAAGGCCAAGCGCGCTATTGACCACCGTAAATTCGAGTAATAACCTAAAACAACACCTATATGCTTATCAGACAGATCTCTGTATTCCTTGAGAATGAAAAGGGCAAGTTTGCCGAGATAGCAAGACTCCTTGGCAACAACGGAATAAACATGAAGGCTTTCACCGTTTCCGAGACTCAGGATTTCGGTATTGCACGCATAATCGTTGAGCGTGACCAGATTGAGCGCGCTTTCAACCTCATCAAGGCCAACTCATACGCCGTTACAATGACTCACGTTGTTTATCTGGAGTGCGCTCACAAGCCCGGCGCAATGGCTGAGGCCATGGAGAAACTCTCCGCCGCCGGAATATCGGTAGAATATATGTATGCATTCGCCGACTCGTCATCCGAGTTCTCACGTGTAATAATCCGCCCCGACAACACCGAGTTGGCAAATCAGATTATTCAGGAGTTATAAAAAAACTTCAGGGTGCTTGAAGTAGACAAATTTTCTATATTTTTGCACCCGATTTCAGGAAAGATGCCAGAGTGATCGAATGGACCGGACTCGAAATCCGGCGTACGGCCTAGCCGTACCGTGGGTTTGAATCCCACTCTTTCCGCAAAATAGGCTACCCTTTGGGCAGCCTATTTTGCGTAAAGAGCGCGATAAGATATCCCACCTCATTTTAGTTTCCTTCGGAAACGGCGGCCTTACAGGCCGATTCGGGCCTTCGTCCCGAATTATAACTGCTACTGGAATCCTAGGTGGCAATTTTTGCGTAATGAGTGGATGTAATTCATATATTTGTAAAGCTAATTCTAATTACAGAAACAATGAAATACGGTATTGCTTTGATGGGACTGGCCCTTGCGCAGTTCTCATTGGTATCGGCACAGGAGGTTAAGGAGGATTTCAAGAGTATGTCTACCAACCAGTACGGAGAGGAGTATCCTATGGTTAACTCGCAGGGTATTGTCCGCGGACGCATACTAGCGCCGGGCGCCCATGAGGTATTCCTGCAGATAAACGGCATCAACTATGCAATGACCAAGGATGAGAACGGATACTGGACCGGCCAGTCAGACCCGCTTGACGAAGGCAACCATTACTACGGACTTGTCATAGACGGAGCCAATGTGCCCGACCCTGCCAGCCGTTTCCTTTACGGCTCAGGCGCCGAGCGTACCCAGATAGAGATACCTGCCAAGGATGATTACAAATACGCTTTGCGCGATGTCCCCCACGGCCAGATACGTGAGATATATTTCCATTCAAACGCCACCGGCGGCCTTCGCCACATCTTTGTATATACACCGCCTCAGTATGACGATGAGTACAACACACGCTATCCCGTGCTCTATCTTCAGCACGGATACACCGAGAATGAGACCGGTTGGAGCCGTCAGGGACACTGCGGCCTGATAATGGACAACCTGATTGCCGACGGCAAGTCCCTGCCCTTCATCATCGTAATGGAGAACGGCGAAATATCCCACAGGGCCGATAACAGCGGATTCGGCTCGCTCATGAACAACGCCAACACACTGTTCCCCAAGATCCTTATAGAAGATGTGATACCATACATCGACTCCCATTTCCGTACCATGGCCGATGCCTCTCACCGTGCGCTTGCAGGTCTCTCCATGGGCGGCATGCAGACACGTCACATCTCACTGAACTATCCCGGCGTATTCTCCCAGATAGGCATATTCAGCGGCGGAGTGATATCGGCCGCAGACATAGAGCAGCATCCGGAGTTCAAGAAGGATAACAAGCTGACTTTCATCAGTTACGGAAGCCGTGAGGTGGAGAATCCGCGCGGTCAGGCTCCCAAGGAGACTGTTGAGGAGATCAAGTCAAAAGGCGTGAACGCAGTCTACTACGAGTCACCACTTACAGCACATGAGTGGCAGACCTGGAGACGCAGCCTTTACGAGTTCGCTCCGCTGCTGTTCCGCAAGTAACTATTCTTAACTAAAAATGTGGATAAGTGTTTGTTCTGCAGTTAAGATAAATCAGAGAGTTGTTGTAATTTTGCGCCCAGAATACTAAACACATTTACTCGATAGCAAATGGGCGGATTTTTTGGAGTCGTCTCGAAAGCGAGATGTATCAATGATCTTTTTTACGGAACTGACTATCAGTCACATCTTGGAACAAGCCGCGCCGGTATGGTAACCTATCACCCAGATCTGGGATTCAAGCGCAGCATACACAACCTTGAAAACGATTATTTCAGAAGTAAGTTTGAATGTGAACTTGACCGTTTTTGCGGCGGCAGCGGAATTGGCGTAATAAGTGATACCGATGCACAGCCCATGCTGATGAACAGCCACCTGGGCCGGTTTGCCTTGGTTACTGTGGCTAAGATCAACAATAAGGAAGAAATTTGTGACAAACTGCTTGCCGAGAACATGCACCTGAGCGAGTTCAGCAGCGGTAAGATAAATATCACAGAACTAATTGCCCTGCTCATCATAAAAGGCAAGGACTATGTTGACGGAATTGAGAATGTCTATAAGACAATCAAGGGTTCCTGCTCAATGCTGCTTCTTACCGAACAGGGTATCATTGCCGCCCGTGACTCATGGGGACGCACTCCTATCGCTTTGGGTCAGAAAGACGGTGCGATAGCCGTTACGACTGAGACCACAGCCTTCCCTAACCTGGGATATGAGACAAAGCTGCATATGGGCCCAGGCCAGATAATCCGTATTACCGAGAATGGTTATGAGGAACTGCGCAAGCCCAACAAGAAGAATCAGATCTGCTCTTTCCTGTGGGTTTATTACGGATTCCCCACCAGTTGCTATGAGGGCCGAAATGCAGAGGATGTACGTAACGAACTGGGACGCGTTATGGGACGCGATGATGATGTCGAGGTTGATGGCGCCTGCGGTATTCCCGACAGCGGTCTGGGTATGGCTGTAGGTTATGCCGAGGGTCACAAATGTCCCTATGTAAGAGCAGTTGCCAAGTACACTCCCACATGGCCCCGTTCTTTCATGCCTACCGACCAGGAGAGACGTAACCTTGTGGCCAAGATGAAGCTTATCTCAAACAAGGACATTCTCAACGGCAAGCGCCTGGTGTTCTGCGATGACAGTATCGTACGCGGCACACAGCTCAAGGATAATTCACGCGACTTCTATGCTTCAGGCGTAAAGGCTGCACATATGAGAATCTCATGCCCGCCGCTTATCTACAGTTGCCCGTTTGTAAACTTCTCGGCCAGCAAGAATGACCTGGAACTTATAACACGTCGTATCATTCAGGACTTTGAGGGTGACAATCCCAGTCAGGAGACACTCAAGAAGTATGCCACCACAGGCACACCTGAATATGAGAAGATGGTTCAGGAAATAGCTAAGCGCTTACAGCTTACCACATTGAAATTCAGTTCATTGGAGGCATTGGTTAAAGCCATCGGCCTACCCAAGGAGCGTATCTGCACTCACTGCTTTGACGGCAGTTCCTTCTACACGCTGGAAGAAGAGAACAAGCAGTAAAAACTCAAAGCATATTTTCCAGGACGGCAACCGCATGGGTTATGTCGTCCTGGAATTTTTTATGGTCTTTAAGGTAATCCGGACGTCCTTGAGAGAGCAATGACAGGAGTTCGGGATTGATCTGGTCAGCATAGTCGCCTATTATCATCTCTATATCGTCTTTCTGCCAATCCAGAGTGGAGTGCTCATAGACTCTGAGTTTCTGATGCAGAAAGGCGTAGGCGGTCTCTATACTGTCTTTTGTTATCATGTGCGGCCTACTCTACCATTTCACGGAACTTGCGCATTCCCTCTGTTGCGACAGCCTGTATGTGGACTACTCCGCTTACATGGGCAGCTGCAGCCGGATCAGGATCTACCATATAGATCTTACACCCAGAAGGAGCATACTGATACAGTCCTGCTGCCGGATATACCTGCATGGAGGTTCCGATGATCAGCAGGATATCAGCCTGGCTTACGGCCTCGGCGGCTTTCTGAAGGTTGGGAACCTGCTCGCCGAACCATACAATATGCGGACGCAGCTGGGTATTATGCGGACCTCCCTTGTCTCCCAGATTGATAGGTTTGTAGCCGATATCCTGGACGTAGCGCTCACTCCACCAGTCCATATCGGTGTAGGTATCCTCAGGACGGACCTTGGTTAGTTCACCGTGCAGATGTATGATATTGGTGCTGCCGGCGCGCTCATGCAGGTTATCCACGTTCTGAGTGACCACGGTAACATCAAAGTCCTTTTCAAGTTCTGCAACGATCCTGTGAGCCTCATTAGGCTCAACTGTAGCCAACTGTGCGCGGCGTTCGTTGTAGAAACGCAGCACACGGGCAGGATCACGATACCAGCCGTCAATGGTGGCCACGGCCTCTACAGGCTCGTTATCCCAAAGGCCGTTTCCTCCTCGGAATGTTGAAATACCGCTCTCGGCACTGATGCCGGAGCCACTCAGTACTACAATCTTTTTCATTTTACAATGTTCATTTCATCAAGCAGATAACTGGCGCCGCCAAACTTGTCCATCATCCAGAGCACATAGCGTATGTCAACGCAGATGCAGCGCTGCAGTTCAGGCTCAAATATAACGTCACCGCTCATAGCCTCCCAGTTACCGTCAAATGCAAGGCCGATGAGATTGCCCTCTGCATCCATTACGGGACTGCCTGAGTTACCGCCGGTGATATCCAGATTGGTGATAAAGCAGGTGGGAACCTCTCCGTCGGGACCTGCGTACTGGCCGAAGTCACGCTTCTGATACAGTTCTTTCTGACGTGCAGGAACACGGAATTCGTAATTTGTGGGATCCTCCTTGTCAATGACACCCTTCATATTGGTGTAGAAATCATAATGCTTGCCCTCCTTGGTGGTATAACCCTGGACGGTACCGTATGTAAGACGGCAGGTAGAGTTGGCATCAGGATAAGACTTGGCACCCTTGGTCCACTCCATCAGTCCTGCTGTGAACAGGTTTGATGCCGAGTCGCGCAATGCGGCAGCCTCATATGAGTAAGAGGCGTTTATACGGCGGCGAGCAGCGCTAAACCGGTCATTCAGTTCTTTTGCGGGATCCAGAGAAAGATCCTGACCGTCAAACGACGCCAGTCTTTCAGGACTGGTATATGCACTGTAAATGAATATGTTGTCAATATTCAGCAAAGAGAGGTCAAGCGAATCCTTGGGACTGGCATTGTCAGTGTAGAACTTAACCATTGCCTTTGTTATGTCACGGTCCAATGAAGGGCTGTAGTTGCGGTAGAATGATTCGCGGTCAGCATCGTTCATCTGAGCAATACGGAGCAGTTCAATGTTGCCCAGACTCTCGCTGAAAACAGAGTTGCGCAGATTGTACTCGGTATTCTTCTTTACATTCTCCTCAATGACATCAATCACGTTTCCGTACTTGGCCTGACGTTTGGGCTTGGCGTTTACCCATGCCATGAAATCGGCCTCCTTCTGACGCTGGCGGCCAATTACGTCAAGATTCTCAAAGCACTCCCTCATGCCCTGCCATTTCTTCCAGCCGTTGGCCGATGAGGCATACTTGTTGGCGTACTGGAGTCCGATGGTATCGTTGGAGCGCATACCCTGCCACATCACGTCCTGACGTGCGGTACGGGCTGCAATACGGACATCCTGCACCTCCATCATCTGCTCCAACTGGGCAGCGGTCTGGAATCGCTGGGTACGGCCGGGATAGCCCATGATCATGGCGAAATCGCCCTCCTCAATACCCTTGAGCGATATGCTCAGGAACTGCTTGGGACGCAGAGGGATGTTCTCCTCGCTGTAATCGGCAGGCTCTCCGTCAGGACCGGTATATACGCGGAACATTGAGAAATCACAGGTATGACGCGGCCACATCCAGTTGTCGGTCTCACCGCCGAACTTGCCGGCCGATGCAGGCGGAGCGCCTACAAACCTTACGTCACGGTAAACCTTGTTTACTATAATATAGCGCTGGTTTCCGTTATAGAAGTCAGTAATCTGCACCTGGCAGTCATGATTCTCCTCACGCATCTTTGCCATGAGTTTATCAACCTTATCCTGTTTCATGCCGGTGATATCGGTCATACTCTGAAGGAACGTCACCGTAAGACCGGGAACGGGAATCTCCTCTTCAAGGCTCATTGCCCAATAACCGTCCTCCAGATAGTTATGCTCCGGAGTTGAAAGCCCCTGAATGCTTGAGTATCCGCAATGGTGATTGGTTACCAGCAGACCCTTCTCTGAAATGATTTCGGCGGTACAGCCACCCCCGAAATGTACTACGGCATCCTTTATGGAGGCCTTCTTCTCGTTATAGATGTCTGATGTCTTGATCTTAAGGCCCAGTTTCTTCATGTCGGCCTGATTCATCTTCTTGAGTGTGGGAAGCATCCACATCCCCTCATCGGCACGGACCGATGAAAACGCCAGCACGGCGGCAAGCAATATTGAAATCTTTCTCATGTTTTTTGTTTTTTATTCCGATTTGATGCAAATTTAGCATTTTCCCGTATCTTTACATCTGGCTATCTGAATTCTTTGTGATGAAAAGTATATCACATTATATCCTTTATTTAATTGTCGGTGCATTCCTATGCCTGTCAGGCACTCTGAATGCCCAAGCACAGCATCCGCAGGATCTCAGATGCGACACATACCGTTTTGTCGAACGTGATACATTCCTCTGCCTTGATGTTTACAAACCGGAAATCCCAAGAGCCGATAAGGCCGCGGTGCTGATGGCGTTCGGCGGAGGATTCTTCAGCGGAGAGCGTAACAACGATCAGATGAAAAGATGGGCAAGCGCTCTCACAGAACACGGTTTTACGGTCATCTCAACAGATTACAGGCTCGGTTTCAAGGACAGCGCCATGGTGGCAAGCCATAGCAAACTGCTCAAACTCCCGGATCTTTTCATGTACTGCATTGACATTGCCGTTCAGGATTGTGCCGATGCTGTTGCATGGGTATGCTCCAATGCCGCTATGCTGGATATAGATCCGTCCAAGCTGATTCTCACAGGCAGTTCAGCCGGAGCAATAACCATCCTGCAACTGGATTATTACAGGGCCAATTCCATGTCGGGTGCATCGGCCCTGCCTGCCGGCTGGAAACCGGCAGCGGTAATTCCCTACTCCGGCGGTGTGATGTGCCGTGACAGCAAACTCAAATACGCTACAGATCCCGCACCTACCATGCTGATGCACGGAACCAAGGACAGGATTGTGACATATAAGAGTCTGGGACTCCCGTTCGGCAAAAAGATGCACGGCGGCAAGAAAATGGACAAGGCACTGAACCGTCAGGATATCCCGCACTGGTTCATCAGGTTTGACGGCATCGGCCATGAGGTTGCCGATTGGCTTCCCGGATCGGTTGACCTGTTCTGCACGTTCGTGGACCTGACTATGGCCGGCAGAATCACCACCCTTGATGCCACCATGACAGACTCGGAACTCAAACCTACCGCATGGTCACAGATGAACATGTTCCAGCTTTACGGAGGAAAGCGCAAATAAACCTTACTATATCAATTAATTATGAAAATCGGAATCATAGGAGCCGGCTGGATTGCCGACAAGATGGCCGAGACACTTACCGGCCTGGACAATTCAATGAAATATGCCATTGCAGCACGTGATCTTGGCCGCGCTCAGGAGTTTGCAAAGCATTGGGGATTTCAGAAGGCCTACGGCTCATATAAGGAGATGGTAGAGGACCCGGAGGTTGACCTTGTATATGTTGCCACTCCCCACTCCCACCACTTTGAGCATGCCAGCCTTGCCATAAACGCCGGCAAGCCCGTACTCTGCGAGAAAGCCTTCACAGCCAATGCCCGTGAGGCCGATGCCCTGCTCAACCTGGCTCACAAGAAAGGAATATTCATAACCGAGGCAATCTGGACCCGCTATATGCCGCTGTCCATGAAGGTAAAGGAACTGCTTGACAGCGGTGCCATAGGCCAACCCCGTCTTCTGAACGCGAGCCTTTGCTATATGATGGAGTTCAAGGAGCGAATACTGCGTCCGGACCTCTGCGGAGGTGCACTTCTGGACCTTGGCGTATACAGCATCAACTTCTGCCGCATGTATTTTGGGGCCGATATCATCAACGAGAGCACCAACTGCATCAAGAGCAGCACCGGAATGGACATGCACAACTCCATCAGCTGGTCATACCGTGACGGAAAGATTGCCAACATACAGTCCAGCACCCTTTGCCTGTGCGGTCGTCTGGGCCAGATCTGCGGTACTGAAGGTTATCTGATTGTGGACAACATCAACTGTCCCGAGCGCATAACAGTCTATAACGATTACAAGCCGACGGCTGTATTTGAAAAGCCGTCAACACAGATAACAGGATATGAATATCAGGTTTTAGCCTGCAAGGAAGCCCTTAAGAACGGCTGGCTTGAATCACCGTACATGCCTCATCAGGAGACACTTGACATAATGAAGGTGATGGATTCCCTGCGTAAACAGTGGGGAGTGGTATATCCGATGGACTGAGTCTTTTATTTGGAGGTTTTCTTTCTTATTGACTCGTAATAATCATGTCTGGCCGGATTCTCAGGAAACCAACCTCTGAGGACACGTTTTTCCTGCTGGAACATCTCGCCTATTCCCCACAGACAGGAGAATGCAAAACCGCCTATTATGGTCGATAAGGTCTGATTCTTGACCAGCATGGACATAATGCAGCATATCAGACCTACCAAAAGCCAGACCCACCAGCTTTTCTTACCCCAATAATACTCCATTTTGATGACGGCAGGATGACACATGCCGATGCTGAGAAAGACTGCAGCGCCTACAATTATACCACTGAAATTCATGGCCGCAAAGATAGTGCAAAATTTCCCTTCTGAAGGAAAAGAGTGTAACTTTGCGCTGTAAAAAAATGTTATGGAATACCTACCTCAAGACCCTGCCATGTTGGTATCGGCAGTGAATATGCTTTTAAGAGACCTGGAGTATGACTCATTGGAGTCTTTGTGCTATTCATTTGACAGAGACCCCGAAGAAATAAAGAAGTATCTGCTGCACTATGACTATGTCTACAACGAGCAGCAGAAACAGTTCCGCCCCGTAATGTAAAAAAGGTTTCAGACCTTCTCCTCGCCTATCATTATGAAGCGATAGAGGTTGCAGCCTATGAAGTTGCCTATAACCAGGCATACATAGAGCAGCAGCACGCTACCCAGATTCTCCTTAATGAAACTGAAGGGAACTGTCAGGTAGTAGAATGCATCGGCTATGCAGTGCGGAAATCCGCACAGAATGAACATGGGAACTGCAAACAGCAGCGGCAGCCACTGGTTACGGCGTGCAAAAGTCACAGCTGTGGTCATCAGGAATCCGCAACCTATAGCCAGCAGTCCGGCACGTACGGGACCTATCGCCAATCTGCCTTCAAGAATCTTCTGAGCCGACTCCTGCAAAGGCATCGGTGATACCCTGGCCAGCAGTGATACCAATAGGCAGCCTACTATATTACCCAGCAGGATAAGCAACAGGTCACCCACCTGCCCCTTCTCAATGAATCCGGCAGTACCGGTATAGAGTTTGAGTTTGTAGCAGACTACGGTGATAAGGCCGAATGCGAACATAACTGCGCCTACAACACCACCAAGAACCAGAAAACCGAATCCTGCAATTCCAATGCAGATACCTGCCAATACTGAAGACTTGAAGATTGTACTGAACTTTCCCATATTCAAAGAATTATGGGCACAAAAATAATTTTCAATTTTCAATTTTCAATCCGACCTACTTATCAACAGGTTTTGTGCCGCTTAAGCTCCTCCTCGTAGTTGTAAAGGTTGGTGGGATAATCCCCGTTGAAGCATGCGGTGCAGAGCTGACACTGCTCCATACTGCGGCCTGAGGCTTTGTAGAGGGATTCCAGTGAGAGATAATAGAGTGAATCTGCACCAATATAATCACGAATCTCCTCGACAGTATGACTTGCGCCGATAAGCTCGTCGTAAGTGCCCGTATCCACGCCGTAATAGCAGGGATATGCGTATTTTGGGCTTGCAATGCATACATGCACCTCGGTAGCACCTGCCTCACGCAGCATACGCACAATCTGACGTGATGTGGTACCGCGAACTATAGAGTCGTCAATAAGTATCACACGCTTGCCGTTCACGATACTGCGCACGGGTGACAGTTTCATCTTGAC
>JAFXMB010000098.1 GCA_017530735.1 Bacteroidaceae bacterium
CGTATCGGGCCGTACCGGTGTGGCTATCGTTACCAGCGGTCCCGGTGCCACAAATACCATAACCGGCATAAGCGATGCCATGCTTGACAGCACACCCCTTGTGGTTATAGCAGGTCAGGTAGGTACCGAAGCATTGGGCACCGACGCTTTCCAGGAGATTGACCTGGTAGGCGTAACCCAGCCTATCACCAAGTGGAGTTATCAGATACGCCGCGCCGAGGATATTGCCTGGGCAGTGGCACGCGCATTCTATATTGCAGGTTCAGGCCGTCCGGGTCCCGTGGTGCTTGACTTCACCAAGACCGCCCAGATGCAGCAGATAGATTTCAAGCCCGCCAAGATAGACTATGTACGCAGTTACATACCCGCCCCTGACCCCATTGATTCACAGATAAATGAGGCCGTAGCACTCATCAACAGCGCCAAAAAGCCCCTAGTACTGGTAGGTCACGGTGTAGAACTGGGTAATGCCGAGAAGGAACTGGCCGCATTCCTTGAAAAGGGAAACCTGCCCGCAGCACGCACCCTTCTGGGTCTGGCCGCCCTGCCATCGGACCACCCGCTCAACATGGGTATGCTGGGAATGCACGGCAACCTGGCCCCCAACGTAAAGACTAACGAGTGCGATGTCCTTATTGCAGTCGGCATGCGTTTTGACGACCGCGTAACCGGCACGCTCAACACATACGCCAAGCAGGCCAAGATCATACACCTGGACATAGACAAGTCTGAGTTCGGCAAGAATGTAAAGCCGGATGTAACCGTACTTGGCGACTGCCGCCAGACCCTGCAACTCATCACCGAGCGCATGGAAAAGGCTGACCACAAGGAGTGGATTGAGAGTTTCAAGCCGCTTGACAAGGAGGAATATGATAAGGTAATAAACATAGCCGTAAATCCCAAGGACGGCCCCCTCAAGATGGGTGAGGTTGTAACTGAGGTAAGCAGGCAGTCACCTGCCGATTCAGTTCTTGTAACTGACGTAGGTCTGAACCAGATGTTCGCATCACGTTACTTCAAGTACCGTTCACCGCGAAGCATCGTTACATCGGGCGGACTCGGAACCATGGGATTCTGCATGCCCGCAGCCATAGGTGCCACATTCGGCTCACCCGAACGCATGATTCTGGCATTCTTCGGTGACGGCGGTTTCCAGATGAACATCCAGGAACTGGGTACCATCATGGAAAACCAGGCACCCGTCAAGATGATACTGATGAACAACACCTACCTGGGTAACGTACGTCAGTGGCAGCAGATGATGTTCCAGGGCCGATACTCATGCACCCACATGATGAATCCGGACTACAGCAGGATTGCCGCAGCATATGGTATCCCCTACCGTCTGGTAACCGACCGCGCTCAGTTGGCCGATGCCGTAAAGCAGATGATCAGCGCCAAGGGCCCGTTCCTGCTTGAGACAGCCGTACTTGAAGAGGAGAATGTAATGCCGATGATCAAGCCCGGCAATTCAGTTGACGAAATGATCTTTTCAATTGATTGAGCATTATGGAGAACGATAAGAAACTATACACACTGATTGTTCATTCAGAGAACATAGCCGGTATCCTAAATCAGGTAACCGCAGTGTTCACACGCCGTCAGGTCAACATTGAGAGTCTGAACGTATCGGCCTCATCAATACCGGGCGTGCACCGCTACACAATCACCGCCATGGCCGATGCAGAGACCATCGTAAAGATTGTAGACCAGATTGAAAAGAAGGTCGATGTACTGCAGTGCCAGTACTTTACCGACGATGAGATATTCATGCAGGAGGTAGCCCTCTACAAGGTTGTCACCAGCGTGCTCACTGAGAACCCCGAGATGTCCAGGATCATACGCCGCTACGGCGCCAAGCTGATTGAGGTAAACTCAACCTTCTCAGTAATAGAGAAAACCGGACGCACCGAGGATATCACGGCGCTGAACCGTGAACTCTCTGCACAGGGCGGTATGCTCCAGTTTGTAAGTTCAGGCCGCGTGGCCATCACCCGTGCCCGCATTGAGCATGTGAACGAGTATCTGGACAAGATGGAAGCCCGCTACGGAAAGAAGTAAACGAGTATTTAACTAACATAACTAACAAAACTATGAAAATGAATTTCGGCGGTGTCATTGAAGAGGTAATGACACGTGAAGAGTTCCCGCTGGAGAAAGCCCGCGAGATACTCAAGAATGAGACAATTGCAGTTATCGGTTACGGTGTTCAGGGTCCTGGACAGGCTTGCAACCTTCGTGACAACGGTTTCAACGTAATCGTTGGCCAGCGTCAGGGCAAGACCTATGAGAAGGCTGTTGCCGACGGTTGGGTTCCCGGCAAGACTCTGTTCTCAATCGAGGAGGCTGCCCAGAAGGGTACCATCATCTGCATGCTTCTCTCTGACGCAGCTCAGATGCAGCAGTGGCCCAATATCAAGCCTTACCTGACCGCAGGCAAGACTCTCTATTTCTCACACGGATTCGCCATTACATGGAATGACCGCACAGGCGTTGTTCCTCCCAAGGATATCGATGTTATCATGGTTGCTCCCAAGGGTTCAGGTACATCACTGCGTACCATGTTCCTTGAGGGTCGCGGTCTGAACAGCTCATACGCTGTTTATCAGGATGCATCAGGTCATGCACTTGACAAGGTTCTGGCTTTCGGTATCGGTATAGGTTCAGGTTACCTGTTTGAGACCACATTCGTACGTGAGGCCACTTCTGACCTTACCGGTGAGCGCGGTTCACTGATGGGTGCCATCCAGGGTCTGCTCCTGGCTCAGTATGAGGTTCTCCGTGAGAACGGTCACACTCCCTCTGAGGCATTCAACGAGACAGTCGAGGAACTCACACAGTCACTTATGCCTCTCTTTGCACAGAAGGGTATGGACTGGATGTACGCCAACTGCTCAACAACTGCACAGCGCGGTGCTCTTGACTGGATGGGCCCGTTCCACGATGCAATCAAGCCCGTTGTTCAGAAGCTTTATGCAAGCGTAAAGTGCGGTAATGAGGCTCAGATCTCTATTGACAGCAACTCAAAGCCCGGCTATCGCGAGGGTCTTGAGAAAGAGCTGGCTGCCCTGCGCGACAGCGAGATGTGGCAGACCGGTGCTGTAGTACGCAAGCTCCGTCCCGAGAACAATTGATAGGACATAAACAAAAGAACCCCTCGGAAAGTTCCGAGGGGTTCTTTTTTATTGTCTGTTAAGATCAGAAGATCTTGTAACGGTTGTCAACCACCTTAGCCTGATAGTAGAGCTCCTCAAGCAATGAACCCATGATACGGCTTGAAGCCATAGAGCGTGTACGCAACTGCTCAGACTTGCTGTCAAACTCAGCTGAGTATGAATCAGGAGTGATCTTGGCTGCAACGAATACGCAGCTCTGACCCTTCATGGGAACAGTCAGTTCGTTCTCCTTCAGGTTGAATACGCTGGGACCTACGGTAGGCTCGTTTGAATAGATAGAAGCGATGAAGGCGTCGTTATTGAAGTTCTGAGACTTTATGGTATCAATATGTACGTCCTCAATGGCCTTGATCTCATCAAGACTCTTACCGGCAAGCTTATCCTTAAGAATATCAAACTTCTTGTTGTTGATGGCTCTGAGTGTCAGAGAAGCAGTTGCATCGGCAAGGCTGCGTGTGCCACGCGGATGAATCTTCTCAACACCTACTGCAAGCAGATGATCGTTGGCGTTACCAACCTCATAGAGACGTGAAACCTCACCCTCCTGAGCACCGAATGCCCAACGGAGTGCCTCACGTGACTTGGCTACACCGCCTACCGTGTGATTGAAGCTCTCAAAGTTGGGATAGTAGAGAAGACGGAAGTCTGAATCCTCAGCGTTGTTTCTCAGATCCTCAACTGTTGTATTCTGAGCCAGGAAAGCGTTGAACTTGTTGTATGCTGCATTGCTGGTCTCTTCGCTGAATTCAACGGGACGCTTTACAATAGCAAGGTCGTACTTGGTGAGAGGAGTCTTCTGGTCAATAACCTTGATTACCAGGATACCACCTGTAATGTCAATCTTTGTAACCTCACCCTTCTTCATGTTGTTCAGGGTGTTGATGAAGAGAGCATTGTCACCGTTCAGAGCAGCGGGCTCATATGAGTCAGCAGCGATCCACTGCTCGGGAGCAGCCTGACCGTAGTTCTGTGCGATAGCGGCAAAATCAGCACCTCTCTTTGAAGCGGCGGTAACGATACTGTCGGCGCGCTTTGCAGCGGCATCCTGATCATCCATTACAACCTGGATCATTGAATACTGGATTGAATCATAACCGGCAACCTTTGCGATATACTTGAATGCGTTGTATGTATCCTCATCCTCATTGTAGTAAGGACCGAACACACCGCCTACCTTGACTGAATCAATTCTCTCTGCAACATCCTCAGGCAGGTTCTTGGCTGAACGGGCAACCTCGCTGTATGATACTACTGAACCTGAACGGCGCAGGAATGAAGCGTAATCATCAACTTCACCCTCCAACTGGTCAACTATCTCGTTCATCTCTGTAAGCAGAGCCTCACGGTCTGACTGTGTGGGAAGGATCTCATAGTCGATGTAAACAATATCGCGACTCTCTGCATAGTTGTAGAGAGCGGGCTTGAGTTCATTGTAAACAGCCTTTAAGTCTGATGTAGTAACCTTGGCCTCATCATCACCAAGTGAAGAATAAGGCAGAATGGCCATCAGGACATCGGCTCTCATGATGCGGTTGTTGAATGCATCCTGAGCGGCAACGGGGTTGCTGATGATAGCGCCGTTGACAAGAGCTGAATACTTTGAGTAAAGCAGGTCACTCTTGATGTTCTTCTCAATGAAGAGCCAGTAGTTGTACATGCTTCTGTAGTACTCGTACTCCTGAGCTGAAACGGTCTCAGCGTCAATCTCACTGTAGAAAGCAAGGAAATCCTTAAGCAGGTCAGCGTCAAAAGCGCCTTCAGCGTTGTTGAACGGAGTTCTGGCAAGCATAGGATCTGTACCACGCTCAATAACGTCCCTTACCTCGGCATCGGTAACGGTCAGGCCGATAGCATTAGCCTCCTTCTCAAGGATACGGTTGCGAACCATGGTAGCCCAAACCTCATCCTTAAGTGAGTTCTGATCCTCTTCTGTGAGATCCTGAATCTGGTTTGCAAACTTGACTACGTCAGTGTAAACCTGGAGCTCATCCTGGAAATCCATAGCGGTAATGTCCTCACCTGCGATGGTGCCTACATACTGGATTCCCTGGTTGGGACGGATGATCTTCCATGCATCGCCCAGAATGAAGGCCAGCATAGCAAGACCGATAATGATAAGAAGCAGTGGTCCTTTGCTTCTGATTGTCTGTAATGTTGCCATTTTTATTGTTGTTTTTATTCGTTTTTGCCTGTCAAAAGCCGCAAACGCGGGTAAAAGCGCACAAAATTACTAAAAAATGTTCTAAAAATCCAATACGCCCTTATTTATTTAACGTTAGTTCCACCAGTTCAATCTTGGTTTCACCGCGTTTGAGAATCCTGAATGAATAATCTCCCACGTTCACCTTCTCATTGACCTTGGGGAACCCTTTTGTCTTGGTCAGTATGAGACCGCCCACCGTCATGTACTCATCGGACTCGGGGATATCAAGTCCGAACATGGAGTTCACGCGGTCTATCTCCATTCGGCCGGACAGAAGGTATCCGTCATCGGTCTTCTTGGCAATGAGATTCTGGACATCGTGTTCATCCTCAATCTCACCCAGTATCTCCTCGATTATATCTTCAAGCGAAACTATTCCCGATGTGCCTCCGAACTCATCGACCACAACGGCAAGACTCTTCTTGCGGGCCATAAGCTGTTTCATGAGTTTCTGCGCAGCAAGCGTCTCGGGTACGAATGGCACCATCTGAATGTACTCGTGCCAATCATTCTTATGTCTGAAAAGCTCAGACGAGTGTATGTAGCCTATGATATGGTCCATATCCTCGTCATAGACCAGTATCTTGGAATAGCC